>JADFVP010000131.1 GCA_015222595.1 Pseudomonadota bacterium | reverse complement strand
TTGTCGCGCGTTAGAGACTCTATTACGCTCTCGTATCCTATTACGGGCCTGCCGTACGGATGTTTTGAGTAGCTGGTGGAGAGTGCGGACTTGAACAGGTTTCTCCCGGGGCGGTCTTTGTTCATGCGCAGCTCTTCCAAGACTACCTCAAGCTCTTTGTCTAACTCGTCGGGGTCGAAGGCCGAGTTCTGTATCGAGTCGGAGATAACGTCGAGCCCGACCGAGAAGTGGCGCGAGGGAAGTACCAAATGGTAGACCGTCTTGTCGAAGGATGTATAGGCGTTTATGTCTCCGCCAAGGGCCTCTACCGTTGCCGCTAGCTCGCCGACCTTGCGCTTTTCAGTTCCTTTAAAGAGCATATGCTCGAAGACATGAGAGAGCCCGGCCTCTTCTTCAGTCTCGTAAGCCGAGCCGACGCGCACCCACATCTGTATGGCGACCACGGGCGACGACGTCACCTCTTCAACTATTACCGTCATGCCGTTTCTGAGCCGCTCTCTAACGACCGTGCGTCCGTCATCTTGAGTGAGTGGCTGTACTATGCCGGCAGACGAGCCTAAAGGGTACGCCAGAGCCGTAAAAGTCAGAAGAATAAGGGCTAGAAAAAATGACCGTCGTTTGGGGTTTGCCATAAAGGTAAGACTTGCCATATAGAAAAAAACCTCCGAAGGGTGTCTGTTGATGAAGTGATGGAGAATATCGCGTCAAGACTTGAGGATAGACCAGATTTTGCGCCATTGCAATCGATTTGCGATTCAATAGCGCGACTTATTCTTTTGTGCTCTTATTTGCTGGGGTGGTTGGTACGGGGGTCGGTAGAATTGTCGTCGTGGTTGTGCGTCTCTTTGCAGGTGCAGGCAATGAGCCCTTTCCAGTCAACTCCGGCCAGGAGTGCTCTGTAGGCTCCGGGCTCGGTACTCGTGTAGCTCTCCTCTTCTGCGGCAATAGAGTCCACCCTTTGCTCCGATACCGGGTGCGTCGAGAGGTACGAAAACGGCCCGGGCGTTTCGTTGTTTATGCCATCTTCGGAAAGTTTGCCGAAGAAGTCTCTAAGGCCTGCGGGGTCTATGCCGGAGGCTATAAGAAGCTGCGTACCGACAATGTCGGCCTCGGTCTCGAACTCGCGCGAGTAGCGCATGTTGCCGAGGTTCTGGGCTATCGACGCAATTGTGTTTACGTCTCCGGTCATGAAGGAGAAGAGCATGTAGGTGGAGAGTTGCCGGAGCATGCCTTTGGTAGAGTGGCGCTTCAAGACGTGAACCATCTCGTGGGCCAGAACCCCGGCAAGCTCTTCGGGCGTCTCTGTACTCTCTATAAGGCCCTTGAAGAGCAGTATCCGGCCTCCGGGCAGAGCAAAGGCGTTCTTTACGGGCGCGTCCACTATCTTGACGTTAAGTTCGTACGGGGTCTCGCCGACCCCGACCATTAAACGCTCAACGATTACTCTAACAGCTTCGCTCATCTCCGCGTTCTCGTACTCGTCAAAGGCTGCCAGAAGGCTCTTTTCCGTGGTGTGCCCGAGTTTAATCTCCAGACTCGGCGGTATAAAGTCGGCAACATAAGAGGAAGCGGCAGGTATGCCCTTGAAGTAGAGCGCGGCTGTGGAGCCGAGCCCTATAATGAGGAGAATGGGAAGCCAGAACAGAAGTCTGCGGCCTGCGAGCGGACGCCTTTTGAAGCTCGTCTTTGAGGTTTTTTTGAGAGTCTCTCGAAAGGCGGGGTCGTCAACTGAAATGGCTTCAGTGCCGCGTTCGAGTCTAACAGGCTCGCCGGGGTAGTGGCCGAGTGTCTGTGAAATTTCTTTATAGGGCCACGAGTGCGACACGCCTTCGGTCTTGAAGGTCAAGGAGCTTGGCCCGAGCGTTACTTCAGCCGCATGAGATGCTGCCGAAAGGCCGTCGTAGTACCGTGCCTGCCAGATAGAAATGTTCATACTCTTCCGTACGCCATGCTAGTCAGAGTGCTAGATGGCAAAGTCTATGTCGAGACCCGGAGCGAGACTCTCTCCGGTGGCCTTCGCGTTCTCTGCGCTCTGCTCTACCTCTTTAAAGTCTATGTCGCCTTCAATCTTGAGGTGCTTGAAGTTGAAGTCGATCTTGCGCTTCTGAACCCACGCCATGGCAAGCCCGAGGGTGAAGACGAGGAGCAGCACGTTGGTTATCTGGTAGTTGAGCACATCTCTGCCGGTTGCCGTGAACTTGAACCTGAGGCCCTTATACGTCGTGTGCGCCCAGTTGTACCTGGCGAGCTTGGCACTCAGCCAGAAGCCGTAGAGGCCTAAGGTGAGTACAGTGAGCAAAGAGCCTGTTATTATGGTCTTGCGTACGCCAGTAGTCTCTCCGTCGTAATCGAAGTTCTCGCCGCCGTACCAGGTGTTGCTTCTCCAGAAGGTCTGCTTGTCTATATAGTATGTCGGGTAGTGGAAGCCTAGCGTTATAATGGATTTGAGCGTACCGAGCAGGTAGAGTTTTATTGCGTCGTTTACCGTGCCCCTGAAGGAGAACTGGATGTTGCGCCAGAGTGAGCGGCTCATGCGGTAGCGCATGGTGAGGGTGCGCGCGATAGGCGGAAACATCAGTATTGCCGGAAGCGCCAGAAGGCCGAGTGCCGGGTGAACCATCTCAGAGAGCAGGTTCGGCGGGCCGAACACGACGAAAAGAAGGCCTGTGGCGCGGATCTTGCCAGCAAAGAGTTCCTTGCCCGTGCCCGTGTAGCTAAAGCGCTCTCCCATAAAGGCGGAGCCGGAGAAGAGGTACCGGCGTACCTTTGCCTTGCCCCAGAAGAAGTAGACTCCGAGCGTAGCAACAGAAAGAAGCATATTTACAATATAGATGCCAAAGAGAGTTTTACCCGTGCCGTGAAATGTGAGAGAACGCGGGCCGTCGGTACCGTCGCCGCCACCTTCCGTGCCGTTCTTTTCGTTCTGGCCCTTGCTCTTTTCTTTCCGGCGCTCCTCTTTCTTGGCCAACTTCAAAGCGGTCTTCTCTGCTCTCTTTTCAGCTCTTGTCGGCTTTGTCTTTGTCTCAATACTGACTACGCTGTCTTTGTTATCGGTGTGGTCATG
>JADFVP010000130.1 GCA_015222595.1 Pseudomonadota bacterium | reverse complement strand
GGAGTATGGCATGGAGGTTCGCGACGATAAGAGCCGCCGAGTAGCCCTTGCCAGACACATCGGCCACAACGTACCACATACGCCCATCACTCAGTTCGATAACGTCGTAGTAATCTCCGCCCACGTCGTAGCAGCTCTGTTGGAAGGTCTCAAGGGTAAAGCCGGACGGCACCGGAGGCTCTTTGGGCAGCAGGCCGCTCTGTATCTCTGCGGCAAGGCTCAGCGCGCTCTTCATGTCTTCACGCTCTTGCAGGCCGGCGAGTGCGGTGTTGAGGCTGCGGGCCATGTTGCCCGTTTCGTCGTCGAGCAGCACGGCAACGCGCCTGGAGTATTCGCCCCGCTGAATAGAGTCCATGCCGCTTCCAATCTCGTCTATGGCCAGCTTCATTGTGTTGCGCATGGTGTAGACAAGATACGTACCGCAGATGAGAACCCCGATAAACATCTGGAGCATTACGGTATGCGCCACCTGCAGATGAGTCTGGTCGTCGAGGCCGTTGGCTATCATGTACAGCAGACCGATCAACAGTAACGGAAGCACGCTGACTATTATAAAGAGCTGCCACGGACGCTTCGTCACGCTGATTATCGATGAGGTGAAGGTGGTGGAGTGCAGGTTTCCGGTAAAGATGCCCTGGCGGCTGAGCGCCTTGCGAAGCCGTGTTGTGAAGTTTATCGTGCTCGACACGCCGAGCACGGTAATTACAAGCCCGTAGCCGTAGTAGTTCATTAACGACACGCCGAGAATAAGCCGCGGAGGCAGTTGGCCTGCCAAGTTTGTGGAGGGCAGGGCTATGAGCGCCACGTCTACGGAGGCGATCAATATGCCTGCGAGCAGAAAGGCCGCACCGACCCTGTAAGGCAGTCTAGAGACAGCCGCCTCTACAGAGGCCGTATCGGTCGAAAGGGTTCCGATTACAAGGCGCGCCAGTGGCCGGTAGGCCCACAGCCCTGCCACCACAAAGATCGTTACGGTGATAAGAAGGGAGACGGTTATCATCACCGGGTAGAGAGGCTCGGTAACCATCTCCCTGCCCATTATCACGTCGCCAATCGGGCCGACGGCGTATACGAGCAGCACGGGCCAGAAGCCGGCGATAAATGCTCTGCGCGTTGTTGTTAACTTCTGCTCTGCGAAGGTGGCTTTTTTAGAGCTCATTGGCGTTCTTTTTATGGTTGCCCGCATAGTTGCATGTAAAGTAAAAGTGGGGGTCTCCTTGCAATCTGTAAAACCGCTATAGCCGAAATATACACTGTTATGAAGGGAAGCACAAATGCACAGTCTGCGGCGTGCGCACAGGAGAGCAGGTTTTTCACAGGCGAGAGAGCGGGTCGGCAGTACTCCGCTATAGTCCAGAAGACTACTCGTAAATAGCCCCCTGGACTATTAAGTCTTTCCGGGCTCCATCCGAAGAACTAGGGTACAACACATTTTTTGTGAGCAACGATGCTCACCTTTCAGCCCCAAGACAATGGTGTCTTTTTGCCATTTGCTATGGGGCTTTTTCTATTTCGGAATTAGGCGAACGGGTATTACTAACCAAGGGAGGATGTCAATGAAGCTGTTTAATCGTTTAAGCATCAAGAATTTCCTTACAGGAATTATCGCAATTATGATGCTGATACTGGTTGCGCAATCGGTCAACAATGCCTTAGTTACATATAATGAGGGCAAGGAGATCAAGCGTGTCGCCCTGGCAAATGAACTGGCCGACCATATAATCATCGCAACCGGCAACGAGGCTATAGAGCGGGGCGTAGGAGCCACAATACTCGCCTCCGACGGCGCCTCCGGCTCAGGCATTCTCTCTCTTTTGAAGAAGATAAGAACAGAAGGGAACGCGGCACTGGACTCTGCCTACCCGATAGCTGCCGAGCTTGCCGTACTCGATACGTCGAACGACGCGCTTAAAGAGTCGATCTCGGAGGCGAACCGTCTCTACAAAGAGGTTCAGGCAAAGAGGAGAGTTATAGACAGGAAGGCAGGCGGGGCCAATGTCAATCTCGCTTCGGGAGACTGGATCAAGCTGGCAAGCTCCTTTATCGGAACCAATGCCAAGCTGAGGCTTGCCGCGAATACTTCGAGTGCATCGGCCACCACGCTTCAGGAGCCGATAAGAATGAACCTCGAACTCAAGCAGGCCGTCTGGCTTGTGAGCGAGTACGCGGGGCGTGAGCGCGCGGTGCTCGGAAGCTTTATTGCAGGCAAGAAGCCGGTAGACACGGCAACGAGAGAAAGGCTCAATACCTACAGGGCTATAGTTGATCTCAACATGAACACAATTTTGGCCCTGAAAAGTAGCAAGAAGACCGACCCGAGCGTAATCTCTGCTGTCGCAACGATGAACACCAAGTTCATAAACAGGTTTCAGGAGACACGTCTGTCCGTATACGCCGCTGCCGAGACTGGCGAGTATCCGCTCTCCGGCCCGCAGTGGATAGAGCAGAGTACCGTGGCTATAAATACCATTCTCGGCGTTTCGGCTGCTGTCGGTGAAGTGGTCAATACAAATGTGCTTGCGGAGCTTGCCGCTTCCAAGCGTTCCACTGTCGTTTCTCTAATCGTGCTTGGGTTTGTGATCTTGCTCGGAGTGGTCTCGATGCTGGTGGTAAAGAGCAAGATAATCTCTCCTATCCGCTACATAAGCGACACCATGGCCGATGTGGAGCGGACCGGAGACCTGACCATTCAGATAGACGTCAAGAGCCATGACGAGAACGGGCAGATGGCAAACTCCTTCAATAAGATGATAGGCAAGTTCCATGACATCATCTCCGAGCTGCGCTCATCGACCGACCGGCTGGCGTCGTCGTCCGAGCAGCTCTCCACCACCTCCGAGCAGATAGCCGACGGCACTCAGCAACAGTCGAGCAGAGCAGAACAGGTGTCGGCCTCTTCCCAGGAGATGGGCGCAACGCTTGGCGAGGTGGTAAATAACGTAACCAGCGCCACCGAAGCCGCCAGAGAGGCGAGCACCGTTGCCATAAGGGGCGGAAGCGTGGTCACGCAGACCATAGACAGCATGAACGGTATCTCCGAAACTGCCAAGGAGTCGAGGCAGATAATAACATCTCTCGGCGACCGCTCCGAAGAGATAGGTAACATCATCAACGTCATAAACGACATAGCCGACCAGACCAACCTGCTTGCGCTGAACGCCGCTATTGAGGCGGCCAGAGCCGGTGAGCAGGGGCGCGGTTTTGCGGTTGTCGCCGACGAGGTAAGAAAACTTGCCGAGAAGACGATGACGGCCACCAACGAGATCGGAGACATGATCAAGTCGATGCAGGACGAGACCAGCAAGGCGATAGCGTCGGTGAAGAAAGAGGTGGAGGCGGTTGAAGAGGGTGTAACCTTCGCTTCAGAGGCCGGAGAGTCGCTCAAGGAGATTGTTGCCAAGGTAGATGTCGTGACCTCGATGATGGATCAGATCTCCATTGCGTCGAATGAACAATCGACCGCAACAGAGCAGATAACCGTAGACATAGAGGGCATGGCGACCATAATCGGCGAGACCTCGACGGGCGCGTCCCAGATAGCGGAGGCGAGCCAGGAGGTCGCCGAAATCGCGGTCGGTATCAAGACCAACGTCGATATGTTCCATGTCTCGAACGTAGAGGCTGGGCCTGTCGGTAACGTTGTATCTCTGGCCGAGAGAGGGCGTCCGGCATCAGGCGGCTCAACCACTGCCGGGGCCGCTTCTAAACAGCAGGTGTCCAGGGCCGCACATGAATAGAGAATTCTTGTTGGCAGGTATATAGCACTGGTACTGGGGTAAAAGTCCCGCAGAGCCCATCGGCCTGAATGCCGGTGGGTTCTTTGCGTCCCCGGTCTCTTTCTGTTCCTCTTATTCGGCCCGCCCCGGTCAACCATATCTGTAAGGTGTGACCAAAGTTGCTTTACAAAGAGACGTTTTGCTCTATAATGATACCCTACATGGATATCAACACTGAAAATAGGTCTGTTTACAGGCTGCTGAAAAGGGCAAGAGGAGTAGAGGGCTTTACGCTCGTAGAACTCCTTATAGTGCTGGCAATTATCGCGATACTCGCAGCGATTGCTATCCCAGTATTCTCGAGATACCAGCTGCGGTCATACAAAACAGCGCTGGATATGGACATAAAGAACGCCTATAGCGCCGCGCAGGCGTACATTACCGACAACCCTTCGGCTACGGTAAGCTCGCTCAGTATGCTACAGACGGGCGGGTATCGAAGAACGGCGAATGTGGCCTTCGGCAACGGCTCGCTCACCTTGTCAGCCGGTAATGTAGAGTTGTACTCCTCTATGCTCAACTCTGATGGCCTGGACAATAACGCTGTCGTCTTCTATAACGGAAGGATGGTCTTCGCCAACAATCCCGCGCCCTGAGAGTTGAGCCCCGGGCCGGCAAGAGCGAAAGTGGTTTAGGGGGGATTATTTACCGATCACTACTCCTGTCCATACATACTTTGCTCCTTTTTCAGTACCTCTTTTGACGTTGACCAGTCCGGTCCCGCCCATCTCTTTTGCCTGCCTTCTGAGCAGCCCTATCGGGTCGTACTCTATCGGGTCGGACACGGCCGGAGCAAGATCCATGTTATCTTCGAAATGCATGGGCGAGACGGTCACCTCTCCCACGGCAACATTCCTATAAGGCACATCTTCTCTTGAGTTGTATATGGATATAAACTGGTCCGCTCCTGCAGGTTGGCGCGTTGTGCTGCCGTAGAGCACGGACTCGACTCTCAGGCGCGGTATACTGCTCTTTAGCGGTAGCGAACTGCATGCTTGCAGAAACACGATAGTAAGAAGAAGCATAACCCATCTGTACTTTAAACGCATTGACCCACCCTTCTATTCTTAATTCTATTAGGGGCTCTCCCCCCCGGTCACACTGAAAAGAGGCTGGACTAACCCCTGTTGCAGCCGTCTCTAATTTTCCGTCAGCATATTAGCACTATAGGCCCCGGATTGAAATGATCGATTCTACCCCAGGTTGAGAGGTCGCCTCTGTCTTGTACGAAGAGATCTCGCGCTCTCTTGACCCAAAAAGACGCATGTGTTACGGTCAGAGACTATGAAGATACTCGTAACAGGAGGGGCGGGCTTTATCGGCTCGACCCTATCGGACGTTCTAATTGCGCGCGGAGACTCGGTGGTCGTTATCGACTCTTTTAACGACTATTATGACCCTGCGATAAAGCGCGCAAACGTCTCGGCGCTCCTCACTTCACCGAACTTTACGCTCCACGAGTTCGATATCAGAGACGGCGCACGCGTTAGCGAAGTGATGGCTGCGGAGCGTCCCGACGTTATCGTCCACATCGCCGCGCGCGCGGGAGTGCGCCCGTCCATTGACGACCCTGTTTTGTACGAAGAGGTCAACGGCCTCGGCACGCTAAATATCGTAGAGGCCGCAAAGGGTATTGGGCTGAAGAACTTCGTCTTCGCTTCCTCCTCTTCAGTCTACGGCCTGAACTCCAAGGTTCCTTTCTCGGAGAGCGACCCGGTGACGTGCCCCATCTCGCCGTATGCCGCCACCAAGCGCGCAAACGAGCTGATGCTCTACACCTATTCGCACCTATACAATATTCCGGTTACCTGCCTGCGCTTCTTTACCGTCTACGGCGAGCGAGGCCGGCCCGACATGGCTATAGCGAAGTTCACGGCCCTGATCGATGAGGGGCATAGTATTCCGGTCTACGGAGACGGCTCTGCGATTAGGGACTTCACCTACATAGGCGACATTATAGACGGCGTGGTCGGGGCCATAGACACGCCTCACGCGTATGAGATAATAAACATAGGCGGGTCGAAGACCGTGGAGCTTCGCCGCGTTATCGAGATAATAGAAGAGAAGCTCGGCAAGAAGGCCGAGATAGACTTTATGGACAAGTTTCCGGGCGACGTGCCCGTTACTTCGGCAGACGTTACTAAGGCCAGAGAGATGATAGGCTTCGACCCGAAGGTCGGGATAGAAGAGGGAATAGGGCGCTACATCGACTGGTATCTGGCCGGAAAAGAAGGGTGATCCGAACCGTTATGAAAAAGATATTTTTGAAAGACATAAAAGAGAAGGGCTCGGTCTCCGACTCCTTTCTCGTTACCAAGAAAGAGACAGGTGTCTCCAAGACCGGCAAGGCGTATCTTAACCTGCGCCTAATGGACTCGACCGGCGAGGTAGAGGCGCGGGTCTGGGACAATGCCGAGGCTCTGGCAAAGAGCTTCGATCTCGACGACGTCGTAAAGGTGCGCGCCTTCGGCGTGTCGTATCAGGGGCGCATACAGCTCAACGTCTCAGACATCTATTCCCTTAAAGAGGGCGAGTATTCGCTGACAGACTACCTGCCCGCCTCGAAGCGCGACCCGGAAGAGATGATCGTCGCGCTCGACGCGGTGATAGAGCAGATGGAAGACGTTAACGTGCGCGCGCTCTTAAAGAGTATCTTCTCCGACCCGGAGATTCGCAACAGGTACAAGCTCGCGCCTGCTGCAAAGGCGATGCATCATCCGTACCTCGGCGGCCTCGTGGAGCACGTGCTCAGTATCTGCTCGCTCGTTGACGTCGTGGCGGCCCACTATACGAAAGAGTACGAGACTCCGGTGCATAAAGACCTGTTGATGGCCGGGGCCATTTTGCATGATATCGGAAAGATCTACGAGCTTGAGTACTCAAGGAGTTTCGGCTATACGGATTCGGGCAGGCTGATTGGTCATATTACGATAGGCGTCGAGATGGTTGACGAGAAGATAAAGCAACTCGACTCATTCCCGGCAGACCTTGCGATGCACCTGAAGCACCTGCTTCTAAGCCATCACACGCTACTTGAGTTCGGCTCGCCGAAGAGGCCCAAGACCCTCGAAGCCGTGCTCCTCGGTTTCTTGGACGACATGGACGCCAAGGTCAACTCCGTTATGTCGATTATGGATGCTACCGCCGAAGAAGAGGACTGGAGCCCGTACCAGCGCATGTTCGAGCGCGCTATCTATACTTGTAGACCTGCGGTTACCCGCGAGGCGGCTGGCGAAACACCTTCTAGTGAAACGCCTTCTGGCGAAAAGGACAAGGCCAAAGCCGGAGCCGAACCAAAGCCCGACTCGCAACCCGACCCTCAAAAAGAAGACCTCGATCTCTTCAGCTAAATAGAGCCCAAGTTCAAAGAACTTCTCGTCAGCCTGCGCCGGGTCCTTCTCCGCAGATCGGGCAGAAGCTCTCGCCCACGTCGAGCGGGCAGTCGTGACCGCACTCCGGACAGCAGACGCATGCCGCCTCTACGTTGTTGCAGACCTCGCAGACCGCTTCTTTTATATTCAGGCCGCCAGCTATATTCAGACTACCTGTGGTTGCCATTGTTCTCCCTCCTCGTCATCTTAATTAAACCTGTTCGTACGCATTACAGGCCTTTATTTAAGTATAGCACTGTTATTACCGTTCGGCTCCGTTCTCTCTCTATGTTCTCTATAAAAGAGAGCCTCTTTTTCGTCCTTTTTCGTTCCTTTTCTTTTCCTGCGAAACCGTTTATTTACTGCTGTTTACACCCCCTTTACGAGGTACTCAAAATCTCTTTTAGATTGCCTGCGGTATGCCGATATGTTTAAATAGTAAGAATAACGAGGGTCTGAGGGCTCTAGTTATGCTTATTCAACGCGCACTCGGCTCCGGTTGTTCGTAAGTTATTCGCAAGAAAGGTTAGCGAGCATGCAAAGATTCGCAATATGGATACTCTTTTTCGGTTCCGGCCTCACGGGGCTGACCTATCAGGTGGTCTGGACCAAACTCCTTACGCTGACCTTCGGCGTTACGGTGCTCGCGGTCTCCACCGTGCTGACCTGCTTCTTCGGGGGGCTTGCGCTCGGCGGCTACTTGGGCGGGCGTTGGGTAGACAAGTACGGCGACGGCTTTAAGTGGTACGGAGTGGCCGAGTTCGGAATAGGTATCTACGCGCTCGTCTTTGGAGTGCTGATCACGTTAAACAACTCGGTCTATGTCTTTATAGCCCAGAGGGCTGACTTCGACTTCTTCGGCCTCAGCCTCTTGAAGTTCGTACTGGCCGCACTGCTACTTATAATTCCTACGACCCTTATGGGCGCAACGCTTCCTATACTTAGCAAGACGCTCGCCAGAAAGAGCGCGGGCTTTGCGCGCGCGGTTGGCGGGCTCTACTCCGTAAATACGCTCGGCGCACTCACTGGCGTGCTCTTAACGGCCTTCTATCTTATACCCTCCTTCGGAATTTCGTCTATCTTAATAGGCGCCGGAGTACTGAACATCG
>JADFVP010000129.1 GCA_015222595.1 Pseudomonadota bacterium | reverse complement strand
CTCCAAGACAACCGAGCCGGTGACCGAGTCGAGCGACCCGGTCGGTTCGTCGCAGAGTAGTACTGCAGGTTTTTTTGCAATAGCCCGCGCTATGGCCACTCGCTGCTGCTCTCCTCCAGAGAGCTGGCTCGGGAAGTGGTCCAGCCTGTTGCTCATTCCGACAATCTCAAGGGCCTCTTCCGGAGTCATTGGATCGTCCGCTATTTCTGTAACCACCGCCACGTTTTCGCGCGCAGTGAGGCTCGGTATGAGGTTGTAGAACTGGAAGACAAAGCCGATGTGGAAACGGCGAAACTCGGTCAACTCGCGCTCCCGTGCGTGTGTGAGGTCGCGCCCACGGTACGTGACCGTGCCGGTGGTGGCAGTGTCTAGCCCGCCGAGGATATTCAAGAGCGTGCTCTTGCCGGACCCGGACGGGCCGAGCAGCACCACAAGCTCTCCGCTATAGAGGTCGAGGTCTACTCCGCAAAGAGCACTGACCTGAACCTCTCCCATGTCGTAGACCTTGGTGAGCCCGCGCGCAGTGAAGACCGGGGCCGCTCGGTCGATCTCTCTCTTAGTCTCTATGTCCGCGCCCGTGCTCTTCTCGGCCATTATATTTCTCAATTCGTAATAAGTTGAAGTGCATACGTGTATAATTAATAATAACCCACAGGCAGAGTATTGGCAAGTGCTGACGGTGCTGTGTTACAGGGCGAAGAGTCTTTTCGGGCAGACCTGTCGGCCTATTCTATTGACAACGCCCGGAAGAACTTTTATTCTTAATCCTGTCTGGTCAATTATAACTTAATGACAGGAATGTAGGCTATGTATGAGAATTGTTTGAAGGGACACTCTGCGCTTGTGACCGGTTCCGCCAGAAGGCTTGGCAGGGCTGTCGCATTGGAACTTGCGCGCGCTGGAGCCGACGTTATAATCCACTGCAACAGCTCTAAGGCCGAGGCAGAGGCCGTTAAGAAAGAGGCAATCGCTTTAGGAGTTGATGCTACGGTACTCTCTGCCGACTTCTCAGTTGACGGCGGGGCCGAGGGGCTTATTGAGGCCGCCTTTGAAGTAGCGCCCGACCTGAACCTGTTGGTAAATAGCGCTTCTGTCTTTCCGTCCAACAGGCTCGCCGAGGTAACGCTCGGCGATATAAACAGCAACGTGTTGGTGAATGCGTGGGCTCCCTTTGTGCTCAGCCGCTCGTTCGCCGCCCGCGCTAAGAGCGGCAGTATTGTCAATATGCTCGACTCTCGCATCACGGACTTCGACCACTCTCATGCGGCGTATCATATGAGCAAGCACATGCTTGCGCTCCTTACGCGCCTGTCTGCAATGGAGTTCGCGCCTTCCGTAGCGGTAAACGGAGTTGCCCCCGGCCTTGTGCTGCCGCCTGTCGATATGGACGCAAAAGGCGGCGCGGCAGATGCGCAGTATCTGGCCGGCATGGCTTCGGGGCTGCCGCTCAAAAAGCACGGGGAGCCGGAGGACGTTGCAAAGGCCGTACTCTTTCTTCTTGCAAGCAGCTTTATTACCGGACAGATCATCTACGTCGACGGCGGGCGTCACATAAGGGGAGGGGAGTAATGGACAAGATATATATAAGAGACCTTATGGTGCGTTGCATAGTCGGTATTAACGACGACGAGCGTACCAACCGGCAGGACGTGCTCTTCAATATAGCGCTCAGTGTCGATCTGGCCCCGGCTGGAGCGAGCGACGACTTTGAAGATACGGTCGATTACCGTGCGATAAAAAAAGAGATTATGGCAATGGCCGAGGGGTCGAGCTTTTTTCTTATAGAGGCCCTTGCTGAGAGGACTGCCGGGCTCTGTCTGGCGCGCGAGGGAGTAAAGAAGGTTCGCGTAACGGTCGATAAGCCGGGCGCGCTCCGGTTTGCCAGCAGCGTGGCCGTGGAGATAGAGCGCGAGAAGTAACGACTGATAGTTAGGAGTAAACAACTGTGCGAGGTGGTCGATAGCATGGAAAGGGTATTTGTCGGGGTCGGCTCCAATATCGACCCCGAACATAATGTGGTTGGAGCGCTCAAGTTGCTCGGCAGCAAGGTCGCCATCGTCGCGGTCTCGACCTTCTACAGAACAGAGCCTATAGGCAGCCCTCCGGAGTACGTTAACCCTGAGTACGTTAACGGAGTCGTAGAGATCACCACAGAGATAACCCCGAATGGATTGAAACATGAGGTGCTGCGCTCTGTGGAGCAGAGCTTTGGCAGGGTAAGGAACGCTGAGAAGAACTCTCCTAGAACGATAGACCTGGATCTGCTTCTGTACGGCCAGAGAGTTATAGACGAAGAGACCCTTCAGTTACCCGACCCCGACATTACCGAGCGGCCATTTATTCTTCTGCCGCTCGTTGAACTCGCCCCGGAGCTTCTCCTTCCCGGCCCCGGGGTTAAGATATCGGACCTTGCTGAGAGTTACTGTAAAGAGAACGGGGTCATGACTAACCCCGGCAAGCCTTTTAAAGCGGCTAAGATGGAAGCGCTCGACGCCTTTACCGACAGGTTGAGAAAAGAGCTTGCCTTTAAGTAGAGTGGGCAAAGTCAGGGCGAGTACTTTTTTTGTGAAATCGCAGAAGGGCCGTACGGTATACACCGTACGGCCCTTCTGCTTGGTCTTATATGTAAGCTGCCTTGATCTTTTGGCTAAGCAGCTCTTACCTTTTTCTTTATCGGAGTAACGTTGGTGCTCCTGGTAACCGCACTCCTGTTGCTGCCCTGCTGAGGGGCTATCTTGAAGTTGGCCACCAGCTCTTTCAGCTCTCCTGAAAGACGGCCCAGCTCGTCGGTAGCTCCGGTTACCTCACCGATGGCAGCTTCGCTTGTTGTTGCCACTTCGGAGATAGAGTCCATGTTTCTCGATATCTCGTCCGAGGTAGCGCTCTGCTCTTCGGTCGAGGTTGCGATCTGGCGAACCATGTCGGTTACGTTCTGAATGCCGGTGACGATCTGCGAGAGAGCCTCTCCTGCTTCGTTCGCAAGCTTGACACCGTTGTCTACCTTCTCGATACCTGCGCCCATCGCCTCTACTGCGGTTCCGGTATCGGTCTGGATAGAGCTGATCATGCCTCCAATCTCCTTGGTGGCAGTGGTGGTCCGTTCAGCCAGCTTTCTTACTTCGTCCGCGACTACAGCAAAGCCGCGACCCTGCTCTCCGGCCCTTGCAGCCTCTATAGCTGCGTTCAAGGCAAGGAGGTTGGTCTGGTCTGCAATGTCGTTGATGACCGAGATGATGGAGCCGATCTCTTCGGAACTCTTGCCGAGTTTGCCTATTGTGTCGGCGGTGGAGGTTGTTGAGTCAGAGACCTCCTGCATGGCGGTTATAGCCTGGCGTACTATCTCTCCGCCGTTGGTGGCTATCTCCTGCGCCTCGGTAGAAGACTCCGAGACCTGCTGTGCGTTCTTGGCAACTTCTATAACGGTTGCGCTCATCTCTTCCATTGCCGTTGCTGCCTGAGCCGTCTGACTCGACTGCTTCGAGGCGCCGTCGGCGATGGATTTGGATGTATCGGAGACCGTGCTGGAAGAGGCGGCAAGTCTGTTGGCCGACTCTGTGATGCTTCCGATGACCGATGACATGCTCACCGCCATCTTGTCAACAGAGTCGCCGAGTTCTGTTACCTCGTCCTCAAGCTCGCGGCCCAAGAAGGTGACCTTGATGTTGCTTCTGTCGGAGAGGTCGCCGCTGGCGAACTTCTCTACGGTCTCTTTTATTCTGGTTAATGGGCTTAAGACCTGCGTGTTGGTGCAGTACATGAAGAAACCGGCGATTATGGTCGAGATGAGCACGCTGATGGCCATTATGCCGAGGCCTCTCTTTGCGTTTGAGTGAGCGCTCTCAATGAAGGACTGTGTCAGCCCGTTGGCCGCTACTACCAGCGCCGGGGTATTTACCTCTGCGAGCTGAGTTGAGGTCGAGGTGTAGGCGTCGCTCGCCGCTATCGCCTCGTGTAGGATGTTCTTGCGGGTCTCCCACATAGTCTCTACATCTTTAATGGCGTTCAAGAAGGTCTGGCCCTTGGCGCCTATTACGAGCTTGCCCTGCGCGACCTCTTTGATCTCTTTGAGAGTGCCTTCAAAGTCGGATGCGGTCTTTCTGATCTCGGCTGCCGCCGCAGCTTTCTCGTTGTAAGAGACGAAGTACTGCTCTATAAGATAGCTGAGCTTAACGGTACGCATTCTCTGGAGACCGGAGACGTTTATAAACTTGGTTACGTCAGGGGTTCCTATGGCCACCTCGGCGGCAATAACCTTGTTGAGTCTTGCAACCAGCGGGAAGGTGGTCTCTTTTACCACTACCCGTGCCTCGTTCATCGTATCTCCTGCGACCATGGACTCGTCAAGTGCGGCCCTTAAGGTCCCCCACTCGCTCTCTACTCTCTTGAGGTTGTCGAGTACGTTAGGGTCTGTAATCGCTTCGAGCTTGGAGTTGCCGTTGCGTAGATCCGTAATTGTCTGGTCGTATGCGACCTTCATATCCTGGAACTTCTGCTCAAGGGCCTCGTTGCCGGTTATGATATGGCGGTTGAGAACTTCATTAATCTCGATCGCCTGCTTTCTCAGCCCTCCAGCAACGTCCACCTGTGTGTACTTCTTCTCCATGCCGCCTAGAATCAGGTATATAATAGGTATCTGTATCACGAAGAGTATTACTAGGAGGAGGTAACTCCCCATGAAGCGGGTCTTGACTGATTGTAGGCTCATGTCTCGAACTCCTTATTCTGGTTTGTAGAATCTATCGGGTTCACTTCAGTTGTATTGGCTGCGTTATCGTTTTAGAGTGCAGAACTGTGCGTATTTCGGGCAAATTGGTACGGAATGGCTCTTATGAGCGTATAACCGTCCTAAGTTTCTGTTTCTGTAATATCTTCAAGTTTAGTAAGGTTTTTGGCAGACTAAGAACATCTGCTCTGTACTTTTTCTATCGGTAATTAGGGCTTTACACTTTAGTTTATTTGCAATAGTCCCATTGGACTAGGTTCTGTCTAGTCTTTTGGTCAGCATTACTGTGTAACCCGAACCGTATCGACTATAATGGGCGCGAGGGGGGCTGTTCTTTTTTAGCATCCTCTTGATATATTTAGATATTTGTCTTGACAGTCGTTCTGTATATGGTAAAATTTTGAGTCTTTGGACTTTCCGGAACTTCCGTACCCGGACACTGCTCTGGGGTGTGAGTTTTGGATAGCCGTAGGCTTTTTTTGTTTTATGGCCCATTTCCGGGCCTATTTTATGGCCTAGGTCCCGCCAGGCAGGTCTCGGTGGCTGTATAGTTTCTCTTGCATGTATGCAGGCGCGTAGCTCAGTGGGAGAGCGCTTCCCTGACACGGAAGAGGTCGGCGGTTCGAAACCGCCCGCGCCTACCATTAAAGCGAGTAAAACCGGGCTGTTAGGCATTAGCTCTTTGTGGTGATAGTTCGGCAACAGTTGCTCTCCGGTTTAGCGGGGGCTGCAGGTCTTGCCGGCGTTGCTCTTGTGTTGCTCTTGTGACGATTTCTACTTAAGTCTTTCACTTATACTTTTACGAATAGATGGTACCCGTATGTCGCACCTGAAATTTTCCGATGGAACCTCTCAAGAGTTCTCTCTCGGTGAGTCCTATCTTGAGATTTTAAAGGCGTACGACAAGAAGCTCCTCAAAAAGAGCGTGGCTCTTAAGGTAGAGGGCGTTGCCACGGACCTGAGGGCAGTTCCGGACGCTTCTACAGAGTCCATCTCCGTTGAGCCGATACTGCTCGCGAGCCCCGAAGGGCTAGACATCTACCGCCACTCCACCGCGCACGTGATGGCAGAGGCCGTAACGTCGCTCTTCGACGGCGTGAAGCTCGGCATAGGGCCTACTATAGACAACGGTTTCTATTACGATTTCGGTGTTGAGAAGCCTTTTACCCCTGAAGATCTTGTCAAGATAGACGCCCGTATGCGCGAGATAATAAAGGGCAACCACAAGTTCGAGCCTCAAAAGATGAATAAGGCCGAGGCGCTCAGCTTCTTTAAAGAGGCCGGGCAGGAGTATAAAGAGGAGATAATAGCCGATATCCCCGACGACACGGTCGGTGTTTACACTCAGGGCTCCTTTACCGATCTTTGTAGAGGCCCGCACCTGCCGAGTACCGGCTACATTCAGGCCTTTAAGCTCACCTCGGCAGCAGGCGCGTACTGGCGCGGAGACGAGAAACGGCCTATGCTCCAGCGCATCTACGCCACGGCATGGGGTACGAAGGCCGAACTCAAAGAGCACCTGAGGCTGATGGAAGAGGCCCTGAAGCGCGACCATAGAAAGATAGGCCGCGCGCTCGACCTCTTCTCCACCAGCGAAGAGATAGGCGCCGGACTCGTACTCTGGCACCCCAAGGGCGCAACCGTTCGCGGAATTATAGAGGACTTCTGGAAGAGCGAGCACAGAAAGTACGACTATGATATAATCTACACCCCTCATCTGGCGCGGGTCGATCTCTGGAAGACTTCGGGCCACTGGGACTTCTATCAGGAGAACCTCTTCTCTCCGATGGACCTAGACGGGCAAGAGTACATCGTAAGGCCGATGAACTGCCCGTTCCATATAGAGATATACAAGTCGCACCTAAGGAGTTACCGCGATCTGCCGATAAGGTACGCTGAACTCGGCACGGTCTACAGGTACGAACGCTCCGGCGTTCTGCACGGACTGCTCCGGGTTCGCGGCTTTACGCAAGACGACGCGCACCTGTTTACTACTCCCGACCAGCTCGAAGGGGAGATAGGCGGCGTGCTCGATTTTACCCTTTACATATTAAAGTCTTTTGGATTTAATGATTTTGATATATACTTAAGTACCAGACCTGATAAGTACGTAGGCTCACTGGACGACTGGGCGCGGGCCGAGGGCGCTCTGAAGGGCGCACTCGACTCCTCGGGGCTCGACTATATGATAGACCCCGGCGAGGGTGTCTTTTACGGCCCGAAGATAGATATAAAGATCAAGGACGTGATAGGCCGGTCGTGGCAGTGCTCGACCATACAGGTAGACTTCAACCTGCCGGAACGTTTCGACGTAACTTACAGGAACGAAGAGGGGGGCGAGAGCCGCCCGATAATGATTCACCGTGCGTTGATGGGCTCTCTGGAGCGCTTCTTCGGATGCCTTGTTGAACACTACGCAGGCGCATTTCCGCTGTGGCTCGCTCCTGTGCAGGCCGTTATACTTACGGTTACCGACAGAAACAACGAGTATGCCGAAGAGGTTCGCAAAAAGCTCAGGCGCGCAGGCTTCAGGATAGAACTCGATATCAGAAACGAAAAGCTCGGCTTTAAGATACGCGAGGCCGAGTTGCAGAAGGTGCCGTACGCACTGGTAATAGGCGACAAAGAGACCGAGTCCGGCACCGTGGCTCCGCGCTCCAAAGAGGCGGGTGCAATGGATGCAATGGCATTGGATGAGTTTATGGAACTTATGGAAAAAGAGAACATACCGCGAGGGGGTGAACTTTCATAGCTAGGAATAACGAAAGAGGGAAGAGAACCCCTCAGGTAAGGATTAACGAACTTATCAGGGTACCGCAGGTAAGGGTAGTAGATGACGAAGGCGAACAGCTCGGAGTTATGGAGACCGCCGACGCCATTACCGTGGCCGAAGATAAAGGGCTCGATCTTGTCGAGGTTTCTGCTACTGCAAAGCCGCCCGTGTGCCGTATTATGGACTATGGTAAGTACAAGTACCAGATGTCCAAAAAGGCGCGCGAGACAAAGAAGAAGCAGACGGTAATTCTGGTCAAGGAAATGAAGTTTCGCGTAAAGACCGACGAGCACGACTTTCAGTTCAAGGTGCGCAACATCAAGCGGTTCCTCAATGACGGCAATAAGGTGAAGGTCATCCTTATGTTCCGTGGGCGCGAGATAACGCACACCGAACTCGGCAGAGAGAAACTGAACAGGGTCGGTGAAGAGCTGAAGGAGATAGCAACCATAGATTCTCATCCGAGGCTCGAAGGCCGGAACATGACGATGATGCTCGCCCCGATAACAGCAAAGTAAGGGGCCTGTTCAAATGGACGATTTCTTCGAACGGGATTTGATAACAAGAACGGGGCCGGTTTAACAGACGGGGCCGGTTCTCTATATAAATGCAGTAGATGCAGACAAAGTAAATGAGAGGGTAGTACAGATGCCTAAGATAAAGACCAACAGGGGTGCGGCCAAGCGTTTCAAGCTGACCGGCACTGGTAAGATAAAGCGCAGAAAATCGGGTCTCAGACACATACTGACCCCCAAGGGTAACGACCGCAAGCGCGTGCTCGGCAAGGGTTGCCTTGTTGACAAGGCCGATGTGGCTAACATAAGAAAAATGATTCCATACGCCTAAGGGCTCAAGGGCATGAGCTCTTTTGTCAATTGACAGAAGAGACCGGTATGGCCTGAACCGTCCGTAGACGTATAGTTCTATTTGTATTCCTATTGAAAAAAAGTTGTGAAAGGAGCAGTACAAGATGCCAAGAGTAAAGAGGGGCGTACACGCCAACAAGAAGAGAAAAAAGGTACTGAAGGCTTCCAAAGGTTACAGGGGCGCCAGAGGCAACCTATACAGCATAGCCACAGAGGCGGTAGACAGAGCGCTCTGTTACGCATATGCGCACCGTAAGACCAAGAAGCGCGAGTTCAGACGCCTCTGGGTAGCGCGTATAAATGCAGCCGCACGGGCCAACGACATTACGTACTCGAGGCTCATCAACGGGCTTACGAAAGCCAACGTCGCGCTCGACCGCAAGGTTCTTGCAGACATGGCCGTTAAAGATCCCGCAGCATTCACCCGCGTTGTCTCTATAGCCAAGGAAAGCCTTGCCGCATGAGGGAGAGGCTTGAAGAACTCCTGAACGAAGCCCGCGCCGAGATAGAGGAGACTGGCTTAAAGGACGCTTTGGTCGGAGTCAAGTCGAAGTATCTCGGTCGCAAGGGGTTGTTGCAGGGCTTTTTCAAAGAGCTTGGCGCTCTGGCCGTGGACGAAAGAAAGCGCGCCGGTGAGTTCATCAACACCGTCAAGCAGAGCCTTGAGACCGAGATCGATTCGCGCCTCAGCGCCATCCATGCCGAAGAGCAGGCCGAGAGACTAAAGACCGAAAAGCTCGACGTTACGCTCCCCGGTCGCGCTCGCTCGCTCGGATCCATCCATCCAGTCACCAGAACACTCTACGAGGTTCAAGACATCTTCGCCTCTTTGGGCTTCGGCATTGCCGAAGGGCCCGAGGTCGAGATTGACTACTACAACTTCGAGGCGCTCAACATCCCGCGCGACCATCCGGCCCGCGACATGCAAGACACCTTCTATATAAATGAAGAGGTTCTCTTAAGAACCCATACCTCGCCGGTACAGATTCGCGTAATGGAGGAGCACCCGCCGCCGCTTCGCATCATAGCTCCCGGCACGGTCTACCGCCGCGACTCCGACGTAACCCACACGCCGATGTTCCATCAGGTCGAGGGTTTTATGGTAGACACCAACGTTACCTTCAGCAACTTAAAGGGAGTTCTCACGCACTTTCTCCACTCTCTCTTCGGAGACAGCATAGAGGTGCGTTTTCGCCCGAGCTTCTTCCCCTTTACCGAACCGAGCGCAGAGGTAGATATCCGCTGCGTTATCTGCAAAGGTAAAAGCTCCACCTGCAGGGTCTGCAAGGGCAGCGGGTGGCTCGAAGTTTTGGGCGCCGGCATGATCCATCCGGAGGTCTTCAAGTCCGTTAAGTACGACCCGGAAAAGGTCTCAGGCTTCGCCTTCGGACTCGGCATAGAGCGCATAGCGATGCTCAAATACGGCATAGACGACATACGTCTCTTCTTCGAAAACGACATCCGCTTTCTCTCTCAATACTAGGGCCAACGGGTACCGCCTTAGAGGGCTTAAATTCTGACAAGCAGTCTGTTTGTCGGTACTAAACTACAATCTGTATATTAAAGGCTGTTTTTTTTCGCTCTTCTTGGACTAAATACTCAGCCTGCTTATTGATGTGAAGCCACACTTTATCTTTTAAGGGTTCTGATAAATGTTATTCAGTTACAACTGGTTAAAAGAGTTTGTTGATGGTTTGGATGAGGTGCATTCTCTCTCTGACCGGCTCACTATTACCGGCACCGAGATAGAGACTGTAACGGATCTTTCGGGCGGTATCTCTGGTGTTGTTACAGCCGAGGTCGCTACAATTGAGCCGCACCCTAACGCCGACAAGCTAAGTCTCTGCGACGTCAATACAGCGGACGGCACGCTGAAAATAGTCTGTGGCGCGAAGAACATGAAGCCCGGCGACAAGGTCGTACTCGCCGTGCATGGCGCGCGCCTTCCCGGAGACTTTAAGATAAAGAGATCGAAGATACGCGGAGTAGAGAGCAACGGCATGATGTGCTCCGAGGTAGAACTCGGTATTGCGAAAGAGTCCGACGGGATAATGATCCTTCCATCCGATACTCCTATAGGGCTCGACGCGCTAGACGTGCTCGGACTGCAGGACTTCATACTCGACGCCGGCATTACGCCCAACAGGCCCGACCTGCTCTCCATGCGCGGGCTTGCGCGCGAGGTTGCCGCAGTAACGGACGCAACCTTCACCTATACTGCCGGCACGGTCGAAGAGACCGGCCCTTCGGTTGACGGACTCGTGCAGGTCTCTATTGAAGAGGGCGCGCCGTGTACGCGGTACTCGGCGCGCGTAATAGAGGGCGTAGCAGTGGGGCCGACCCCGGACTACATAGTCAGACGTCTTGAGACCAACGGGCTTCGCTCAGTAAATAATATTGTAGACATAACCAACTACGTACTCCTCGAACTCGGCCAACCCCTTCATGCATTCGATCTCGACAAAATTGGTGGCGCCAAGATAGTTGTGCGCAATGCCAGGGGCGGCGAGACGATAGAGACCATCGATAACGTTGAGCGAACTCTGCCTGAGAGCGTCTGCGTAATAGCAGACGAGTCAACTCCTGTGGCGGTTGCAGGCATAATGGGCGGCAAGGCAAGCGAAGTTTCGGACTCGACCACTCGTGTGCTTCTTGAATCCGCCTACTTTATACCGACCTCGGTCAGGCGCGCGTCGAAGGCGCTTGGGCTTTCGTCCGACTCTTCATACAGGTTTGAGCGCGGTGTAGACATAGACGCCGTTACCGAGGCGCTAGACAGAGCTGCAGCGCTGATACTTGAGATCGCAGGCGGAACGGTAGCCAAGGGAAGGGTAGATCTCTATCCTGAAAAGTACGTTGCAGAGCCGTTGCTCTTCAGGGTACCGCGCGCAGAGGCGCTGCTCGGCATACCGATAGACCCGGACGAGATGGCATCAGTACTAAAGAGACTCGGCATGGGCGTGGCCAAGAAGAAGGAGTTCGAAGCAACGGGCATAGAGGTTACGCCTCCCAGCTACAGAAGAGATATTCTTATAGAGGAAGATCTGCTCGAAGAGGCTGCGCGCCTCTTCGGATACGACAATATTCCGACCACGCTGCCCGTAGCAGGGCTCGTACCCGGTGGAGTCAGCCCGCTGCTCGGTATCAAGAGGCAGATAACAGAGGTGCTTTCAGGGGCCGGTATGGCCGAGGCGCTCAACTACTCTTTCGTCTCTAAAGATGAATTTAACGTAACCGGCACGGAGGGCGCTCCGGCGCTCGAGATCATGAACCCGCTGAGCGCCGAACAGTCGGTTATGCGCCGCAGCCTGATGCCCTCTCTTTTAGAGACCTTGCGCCGCAATTTGCAGGTGAAAAATGAAGAGGCCGCGTTCTTTGAGGTGGCCCCGGTCTTTACCTTAAAAGCTACTGACGCTGGAGAAGAAGGAGACTCTACAGACTCTTTACCGACCCAGAGATGGAAGGTCGCAGGAGTGCTCTACGGCCCGAGATGGAGTATGGCCTGGAACTATCCTAAAGAGTGGGTTGATTTTTATGACATAAAAGGTATAGTTGAGAGGGTTTTAGAGGGAGTGGGTGTACGTAGCCCTATGCGCCTTTCGAGCGTTGGCGAGGCCGATGCAAGGCTCTTCCATCCGGGAAAATCCGCCGCTATTACGCTAGGTTCAGCTCTTGCCGGTAGTCTTGGAGAGATACACCCGGAGATACAGAGCAGGTACGACCTTCCTAAACCGGCCTATATTTTTGAGCTCGATATTGAGGCGATGGCCGCAGTCTCTTCATCAAAGAAGAAGTACCGTCCGCTGGCGCGGTATCCGGGTTCTGTAAGGGATGTGGCATTTATCGTAAAGTCCGAGGTCCCTTACTCTGATATTCTCACTTCTATTGAGAAGATAGACACAAAACTTATTGAAAAGGTTGACTTGTTTGATGTATACTGTGGTAGCGAAATCCCAGAGGGCTCTCGTTCCATAGCTTTGAGGGTAAAGTATAGAAGTATTGATGGAACGTTAAAGCAGGCAGAAGTAGACGCGGTGCATTCTAAAGTACAGAGTGAGTTAAGTACTCGGTTCGGTGCTGAGATACGCGGAGATGGGTCTTGATTTTCAAGCCCGGTATTCTCAAATTTGTCAGGGGGGAAGTATGACAAAGGCGGATATTGTAGAAATTATTTACGAAAAGGTTGGATATTCAAAGAAGGACGTGGCGGCTGTTATCGAGAGGATATTCGAGTCCTTGAAGGAGACTCTCGAAGAGGGTGAAAAGGTTAAGATATCCGGTTTCGGTAACTTTTCCGTACGCCAGAAGCGGGCACGCAGAGGACGCAACCCGCAGACCGGTGGGGAGATTACGATCGATGAGAGAAAGGTTATGACCTTTAAGGCTAGCCAGCTTCTCAAGAAATCGATTAACGCAAAGGCCGACGCCGCACCAACTGAGCCACAGGCGTAGGCGAGGCGTACTCTTGTGGCAGGCTGTGCAGTCGGTTAGCCTATGGCGGCCGTGTTGCACAGTAGACTCCTTATTTTTTTAACAACTGGTACTACCTTTTATTGGACTCGAACTTATCTTTCAGATCGGTGGCGCTCGGCGCATTGAAGCGTTTCATTTCTAATCAGATAATCCCGGTCAGTTTATGGCACAGATTCCCGAAAAGTTATACTTCAAGATTGGTGAGGTGGCCAGCCTTACCAGCGTAAAGCCGTATGTCTTGAGGTACTGGGAGTCGGAGTTCAAGATAATCAGTCCGAAGAAGTCGCTTACCAAGCAGAGGGTCTACAGCCGTGGCGATGTTAACCTGATACTTGAGATAAAGAGGCTGCTGTATAAAGAGAAGTATACGCTCGAAGGAGCCAAGAAGCGGATACGGCAGATTCAGAAGGAGGCAAGGGCCAAGAACCAGCTCGGCATTGAGTTTCCTGACGATAAGTACTCTAAGGCGATGAAGTCGATCACGAAAGATTTGAAGAGCCTTCAGAAGATTCTTGCCGATTGATCTTATACTCCAAACTATCTGAATATTTTTTTTATGTCGGGGCGTAGCGCAGCTTGGTAGCGCACATGCATGGGGTGCATGGGGTCGGAGGTTCGAATCCTCTCGCCCCGACCAATT
>JADFVP010000022.1 GCA_015222595.1 Pseudomonadota bacterium | reverse complement strand
GCGCTTTAGCGTATGTAGGCCTCGGTAACGTAGCGCCTCATCATTCTGTGCGAGTTGAAGTAGTAGGCGTTCATCCCTATGGCGCTCTGCATCATCTTTATCCAGATAAAGCGGTCGTCGTAGTAGCGCGGGATAAGCTGCTCCTTTAACTTAAGGTAGAGGTCTTCGGCATCGGCCTCATCGGTTCTCTCGTCAAGCGTGGCGCCGGTTGCAGGCGCGCCTATTGACCAGCCGGTATACCCCTCTATGTGCCCCTCTATCCACCACCCGTCGAGCACGGAGAAGTTGAGCACGCCGTTGTGCGCGGCCTTCATGCCCGAAGTACCGGACGCCTCGTGCGGCCTCACCGGGGTGTTGAGCCAGACATCGACCCCGGAGACAATCTTCAGGGCGAGTTCCATGTTGTAGTTCTCAAGATAGACGAGCTTTATGTCGGCCCCGAGCTTCTCGCCAATTTTGCAGATCTCGCGAATAAAGCCCTGCCCGTCCGTATCGTTCGGGTGCGCCTTTCCGGCAAAGACGAACTGCACCTTCTTGGTGGCAATCTTTTTAAGCCTTTCCAAGTCCCTGAAGAGCAGCGTGGCGCGCTTGTAGGCCGTAGCTCTACGCGCAAAACCGATGGTCAGCACATCGGGGTCGAGCCCAACGCCGGTAACGGTCTTAATATACTCTATCAGCTTGCCCTTGGCCTCGGTATGCGCCTCCCAGATCTCGTCTTCGGGAATCTTCTCTACCCTGACGAAGAGTTCCGGCTCGTTGGCCCAGCCCGGTATGTACTTGTCAAAGAGGCGCGCAAAAGGCTCTGACGTCCATGTGTAGGTATGCACGCCGTTGGTAATAGCCTGTATCTGATAGCCGGGAAAGAGGTTCTTCGAGACCTCGCCGTGCTTCTTGGCCACGCCGTTTATATACATGCTGAGGTTCATGGCAAGGAGCGTCATGTTGAGCTCGTCTGTACCGCCGAGCTCGCGCAGGGTCTCCATAGGGACTATCTCGCCCATAACATCGCTAACGAGATCGTAGTCGAACTTGTCGTGCCCCGCCTCCACAGGCGTGTGGGTGGTAAAGACACAGAGGCTCTTTACCGACTCAATATCCCAGATCTGGGACTCGTCCCAGACCGACTCTATGTCGCGCTTGTGGCGGCTTAAGAGGTCGAGCGTCAAGAGCGCCGCATGCCCTTCGTTCATATGGTACTTCTTTATCATAAAGCCGAGGGCGCGAAGCATCTGCACGCCTCCTAGCCCAAGCACTATTTCCTGCTTGAGCCGGTGGCGGTTGTCACCGCCGTAGAGCACATCTGTAATGGTTCTGTCCGCCGGATCGTTCTCTGGCAGATCGGTATCGAGAAAGAAGATAGGGACCGTCCACTTGGTAACGAGGCTCGCTATGTAGTAGACCCACGCCTGGACGACGACCTCTCGCCCCTCTATCTGCACCCTGACCTTCTGCGGCAGCGGTATCAGGTGGTCGGCCGGGTTCCACTGCTCCGGGTGAGCTATCTGGCGGCCGTCGGAATCTATCTCCTGCCTGAAGTAGCCCTTTCTGTGCAGAAGCGTTACGGCAACGACCGGCAGGTTGAGATCCGCCGTGCTCTTAATGGTATCTCCGGCCAGCACGCCGAGTCCGCCGGAGTAGGTCGGTATATCGCTCCTGAAGCCTATTTCCATAGAGAAGTAAGCTATCTTCTCCTCTGCGCTCAGTTCATTTATTCTTTTCATATCGCTGCTGCCAGCCTCCTGTTTCTCTGCTATTTCTTCATAACGAAGTCCTAGAATTATACACTTTCGGCAGAGTTATGCAAGGACGGTTTGAGGGTGCTTTGCTGCTATGGTATAATCTCGCGTATGAAGACTGAACAGACAAAGATAGCCGTACTTATACCCGCCCTTATATTTAGAAGGCTCTTAAGGCGGCCCGGCATAACGGCCTGCGCCCTCTTATTGCTAACGCTTCTGGCCTGTGCGTCGCATACGGCCCTTTCCTACGCCTTTAGCCCGGAGTCTCCCTCTACTATTAAGAAGTCCGAGGTCGCCGGGGTCACCGAGGTCACCGGAGTCAAGAGAAGCGAAAAGAGAGTGCCCGACGGCAACTGCCTGCCGGCGGAGTGCCTGAAGAGCGCCGTGGAGGCGAGAGAGCAGGGGAGTGCGGGCACGGCGATAGAGCGGCTCAGCACATTGCGGAGCACGTGGCCCGGCACCCTGGAG
>JADFVP010000021.1 GCA_015222595.1 Pseudomonadota bacterium | reverse complement strand
ATACATGTCAACATCATCGTCAGTAGCAGAATCACCTTCAACGAGCTTGGACGATACGAGAAGGAGGTCAGCCGAATCGCCAACTGCATAGTCGATGCGGGCTGCGTCGAAGCTATGGCCCTTCTCGTTCCAGCCGAAAGCGCCTATGAGTCTCTGGTCGCCGAGGTTGATCTCCTGACGGCCAACGGTAAGATCTGCGCCGGTGCCAAGAAGATTGTTTACGGTCAGGGAAGCCTCATGAACGTCAAGAACGTTATCGCCGGACTCGGTAAGGTTGTTACCACCCTTAAAGAGAGTAGTTCCACCCCAGTCTCTGGTGTCCTGAATGGTAACCTTAACAGAAGCGTCGTCGGTTGCCGCCGCGTTAGCGGTAAGTCTTGTTCTCTGGTGCCATACGTTCTTCTCGGAAGCGGTCTTCGTAAAGTCAGAGTGCGAAGTTGACTCGCCCCTGAGCTTGTAGCTTCCACTGAAAGTAATATCCGATGCGGTTGCCGCTACCGGAAGCACCATCGCAGCAGTTATAGCAGCTGCAAAAACTGACAAAAGTAATCTCTTCATACTTACATCCTCCTTAGTGTTGTGATAATGGTAAAAAAATTAGCGTGTCTAAGTCTTTCTACTGCTTATATACTGCAAAGAGCCTGATGATGCCTGCGTCTAATACAACCTTTATGAGCTATCTATCTTATCCTTCTCGCTGCTCGATCCATCCAGAGCAATGATACCACCGAGACAGCTAACCCATCTGTGACGTCTGTCACAGCTTAAGTGCGCTGTCTTGTCCAACTTGTCACTCAAATCTGCACCTCTGCGCAGTGTGTGATGTAGACCCAAAATCTGTGCATTCGGGTGATTCTAACATCATACTAGAGCATTGCAAGTTTTTTCTGCATGTAAGGGTAAGTTTTTTTGCAGCCATTTCTGTCTACACGCTCCTTACGAGCCCCCTACTCGTAGTTCGCGACGAGGAGCTGTCGGAGTCGTGAAACACTCCGTGTCCTCTTAAGAAAGTTGACTTACTTATACACAACAGCGTAGTAGCTGTCAAGCCTTATTACCTTTTTTTTTATTTTTTTTCGATGGACAAATACAGTCCCGGGACGACGGCTGCCGACTGTCTCGATTTTACCAATCCCACTTCTCTCCGATTTCTGATTTTCAAAACCGTCCGGCGCTCCGGGCGCAACGCATAACTAAACATAGTTACCGAACAATATATTTAATGCGCATTGGTGTGCCGTTGTAAAACTTTAGAGGCCGAAAAGAAAAAAAAGAAGAGACCTGAACCTCAAGAGTTGAACCTCACCGGAACATCACCTAAACCTCAAACGATGCCGGCGCGTAAAAGATCGTGCAGGTGCACCACGCCGACTATTCTTTTGCTCGCCGATTCTTCGACGAAGAGCGCGGTTATGGAGTTCTCTTCCATCAACCGGATTGCCGACTCCGCAAGCGCCGTTCTCTTTATCGACTTCGGCCTCTTCGTCATAATAGACTCTGCGCTAAGGGCCAGCACGTCGCCGCCGCGCTCTATCGCACGGCGAAGGTCTCCGTCGGTAACCACCCCTTTGAACTTATCTCCTTTAAAGATGCCTACAAGGCCGAGCCGCTTGGCGGTCATAACGATAACGGCCTCCTTCATCAACGTGCCGGCCTCTACCCTCGGCAACTCAACGCCTGTGTGCATCAGCTCTTCGACCCTTAAGAGCCTGCGCCCCAGGCTGCCTGCGGGGTGGAGGCTCGCAAAGTCCTCTGCGCCGAAGCCGCGCTTTTCAAGCAATGCAACGGCGAGCGCGTCTCCCATGGCCAGCGTCGCAGTGGTCGAGGCGGTTGGGGAGAGGCCGAGCGAACAGGCCTCCTCTTCAACTCCAACGTCGAGCGTAACGTCTGAGTAACGTGAAAGCGTGGATTTCGTTCCGCCCGTAATGGCGATCATCTTAACGCCCATTCTCTTGACCGTCGGAATTATAGCCAGCAGCTCTTCGGTCTCGCCGGAGTTCGACACAGCGATTAAGACATCATTGGCGCCGAGCACGCCCAAGTCTCCGTGCACGCCTTCTGCCGGATGGAGAAAGAAAGACGGCGTGCCTGTAGAGGCTAACGTAGAGGCTATCTTCTGGCAGATAATACCGCTCTTGCCCATGCCGGTGATAACCACCTTGCCCTCTGCGGCCATTATCATCTCTACGGCAGAAGTAAAGTTTCCGTCGAGCCTCTTCGCAAGATCTCTCACCGCGCGGGCCTCTATCGCAAAGACGCGCTTTGCCGTTGCTATCTCAGGGGATCTACCCATTTTAAAACAGACTCCTCATAAGCGAACTCCTTATAAAAGCGGGCTGCGCTTTGGTGACGCCGCCTCTATTTCCACAAGCTCTTCTAGAATCATACGCACGTCTTTTAACGCTATTGAGTTGGGCCCGTCGCAAAGGGCGCGCTCCGGACTCTGGTGAACTTCTAGGAAGAAGCCGTCCACTCCGACCGCTGCGGCGGCGCGCGCAAGATAACGCACCATAACTCTGTCGCCCCCTGAGGTGGCCCCCTGCCCCGACGGTCTCTGCACGCTGTGCGTTGCGTCGAAGATAACAGGCGCGCCGCACTCTCTCATGATCGGGATCGATCTAAAGTCCACAACAAGGTTGTTGTACCCGAAGCTAACGCCGCGTTCAGTAAGAAGCACCCGCTCCGTTCCGCTGGAGCGAACCTTAGCTACCGAGTGCACAACATCTGCCGGGGCCATGAACTGGCCCTTCTTTATATTTACGACACAGCCGGACTTTCCGGCTGCGACCAAAAGATCTGTCTGACGGGATAAAAAGGCGGGTATCTGGATA
Organism: Pseudomonadota bacterium; assembly: GCA_015222595.1. GTDB lineage: Bacteria > Desulfobacterota > GWC2-55-46 > GWC2-55-46 > JADFVP01 > JADFVP01. Next base: position 4,015 of record JADFVP010000021.1, on the reverse strand, counting down.
ACGTCCACAACAGAGGCGACACGCTCAACGTCAACAGCGCAGTGGACGTCCGTAAGCACTGGCACGCCGAACTCGCGACTAGCGCGTTCGAGTATACGGAGCCCCTCTTCTATGCCGGGCCCTCTGAACGACTCTATGGATGTTCTGTTGGCTTTATCGTACGAGGCTTTGAAGACGAACGAGACCGGGAGGCCGGAGGTAATACTGACTAACTCTTCGAGGGTCTTTAGCGTTGAACTCTCGTCCTCTATAACGCAGGGGCCGAGAATAAAGAGCAGGGGGGAGGCCGCGCCGACCGTGATGCCGTCAACTATATTTACGTCTGGCATTTAGGGACTCCTATCTGGTACGGCTCTTCGTGCTCTTCTTCTGTTTTTTGGCCGCAGGCGCTTTGGTTTTGGCAGAAGACGCTTTGGTCTTCTTGGCCTTCTTGGCCTTAGACGCTTTGGCCTTGGCAGCCGACGCGCTCTTCTTCTTTGCAGGCGTCTTCTTACCGGCCAGCACTGCGCGGACAAAGCCCTTGAAGAGCGGGTGCGCCTTCATCGGTCGGCTCTTGAACTCCGGGTGGAACTGGCACGCCACAAACCACTTGTGCGGCTTGAACTCCATTATCTCAACGAGGTTGCCGTCGGGAGAGAGCCCTGAGAACTCGACCCCCACCTCTGTTAACGCGTCGCGGTAACTGTTGTTGACCTCGTAGCGGTGTCTGTGCCGTTCGGAAATGTCTACTGTCTTGTAGGCAGAGAAGGCCTTTGTGCCCTGCTTCAGCTTGCAGGGGTAGGCGCCCAGACGCATAGTGCCGCCCTTGTCCTCTATCGACTTCTGATCGTCCATTATATCTATTACCGGGTTTGCGCTCTCAGGGGCGAACTCGGCAGAGTTGGCGTCTTTCAAGGCGCATAGGTCTCTCGCTATCTCTATAATAGCTACCTGCAGGCCGAGGCAGATTCCGAAGAACGGTATGTTCTTCTCGCGCACGTACTTGATGGCGGCTATCTTGCCCTCTACTCCTCGCGTGCCGAAGCCGCCGGGTATCAGAAGACCGTCCACGCCTCTCAAGAAATGATGCGCGCCCCTCTTCTCCACCTCCTCGGAATCGATATACTGGAGCAGCACGCGGCAGTTGTTGGAGATGCCGGCGTGAATAAGGGCCTCGTGCAAAGACTTGTAAGAGTCGTGCAGGTCTACGTACTTGCCGACAATGCCTATTGTCACCTCGGACTTAAGCCGCTCAATCTTGCTGATGAGCTTCTCCCACGCGTCGAGCTTCGGCGCGCGCGTCCAGATATTCAGAAGCTTTATTATCTTGTCGTCTAAAGACTCGCGCCTGAAGACAAGCGGCAGCATGTAGATAGACTTAACATCCTCTGCCGAAATGACGGCGTCTTTTTCGACGTTGCAAAAGAGCGCGAGCTTGTTCTTTATATCGGTTCCTATCGAACGGTCGGAGCGGCAGATAAGTATGTCGGGCTGGATACCTATCTCGCGGAGCTTCTGGACACTGTGTTGGCTCGGCTTGGTCTTTATCTCTCCGGCGGTGGCTATGTAGGGAAGAAGCGTAAGGTGGACGAAGACGACGTTCTCTTTGCCGAGGTCGAACCTCAGCTGCCGTATCGCCTCTAAGAAAGGAAGGGACTCGATGTCGCCAACCGTGCCGCCGATCTCGATTATCGCTATATCGACGTCGTCGGCAATAGCGAGTATCTTGCCCTTTATCTCGTCGGTAACATGGGGAACTACCTGCACCGTGCCGCCGAGATAGTCTCCGCGCCGTTCCTTCTTTATAATGGAGTCGTAGATCTGGCCCGTAGTGAAGTTGTTGCCCTTGGTCAGACGCGCGGAAGTGAACCGCTCGTAATGGCCGAGATCGAGGTCGGTCTCCGCTCCGTCGTCGGTAACAAAGACCTCTCCGTGCTGAAAGGGGCTCATTGTGCCGGGGTCTACGTTTATATACGGATCGAGCTTCTGGATGGTAATCGTCAGGCCGCGAGCCTCTAAGAGCGCGCCTAACGACGCGCTGGCAAGCCCCTTGCCGAGCGCCGAGACAACGCCGCCCGTTACAAAGATAAATTTAGCCGTACTCTTCACTGTTGACTCGCTCATGTTATCCTGCCGGTCTCTCTAAAAAGTGTACCTTCTTGTATGCCTTCTGAAACAACGGTATGGCTCTCGCCCGTTACCGGACGCTTCATCATAGCTTCGTCATATAACTACAGGGCTTCTATTAACTACAGGGCCTCTATAACGGCCCGCACTCTCTCTAAGTCTTCGGCGGTATCGACCGCAAGCGGATTGTGCTCGGTCTCGACCACCTTTATGCGCACGCCGTTCTCGAGAGCGCGAAGCTGCTCCAGCCTTTCGGCTCTCTCGTACCCCGTCGGGGCCATCTCGGTAAAGCGCAGAAGAAACTCTTTACGGTAGACGTAGAGCCCTATGTGCTTATAGACTCCGGTCTCGTGCCCGACACCCTCTAGCCCGGAGCCCGAATACGGTATAGGGCTTCTGGAGAAGTAGAGGGCAAAGCCCTCTCTGTCGGTCACCACCTTAACGGCGTTCGGGTTGACGTACTCGCACTCTTCGGTAATGCGGGTCTTGAGAGTAGCGAGCTCGATGGAGCTGTCTGCAATGAGCGGCTCTATCGCCGCGTCTATCATGTCGGGCTCGATCAAAGGCTCGTCACCCTGAATGTTTACTACTATGTCGGCCTCGATGCTGCGGGCCGCCTCCCCAACGCGGTCGGTGCCGGAGGTATGGGCCGTTGAAGTCATGACAACGGATCCGCCGAAAGCGGTTACGGCCTCAAAGATACGCTTGTCGTCCGTTGCGACCGTTACGCCATCGACCAGACGCGCAGCCGTTGCGCGCTCGTAGACCCGTTCGACCATCGTTTTACCGCAGATGTCGGCCAAAGGCTTGCCTTCGAGACGTGAAGAACCGTATCTGGCGGGGATAAATGCTACGACTTTCATTGAGCACAATATATCAAATCCGAAGCCCATGTCAACAGATACCGCTGTCGGGCGCAACAAAGAGCGCAACCGTACCGCAAACGCCTAAAAGGGCGGCCGATATTGACAGAGATCGAGGGCTATGATACTTGTTTTCTTTCTGGCCGGAGTGGTGGAACAGGTAGACGCGCGGGATTCAAAATCCCGTGGGAGCAATCTCGTGAGGGTTCGAGCCCCTCCTCCGGCACCATAAAACTTTTTCTTTTCAATCTCCGGCATCTTCTCCGGGCTCTTTTCCGGTCACTCTCCGGCTCAACCGGAACCGGAGAAGCTAAGACAACCTCAACGGAACAGACAAATGGACTTCGTAACCATAATCGGCCTCGTCGCCGCTACCTGCACCACCGTCTCCTTTATTCCGCAGGTTGTAAAGATCGTAAAGATGAAGGAGACGCGAGACATCTCGCTCTTGACTTTTCTTCTGCTCGAACTCGGAATATTTCTCTGGCTCGTTTATGGAATTTACCTCGCCAACCTGCCGATCATTCTAGCCAACGCGGTAACACTTCTACTAACGACAGTCGTGATCGGACTTAAACTTAAGTACGGTTAACTTCGTCGTTGAAAAAAACTGCACACACTTCTAAAAAAGTAACGACACCTGTTTTACATTTCACTTCATTGCCCCCTTGACGCCACACTAAAGAAGAGTATAATAATTTTAAAGAATAAAGCGCGCTCTTGCTTTGCAGTTCTAGCAGTACGGAACTGCGCAGTTCTAAAAAGTACAACGCGCCGATAGCCTTTACTGGTGCGGCCTTTAGAGGTTAAGGAAATAAAAAACGCTTATACAAAATATAAAAAACTCTTCGAACTAAAATTATTTTTTTTGAATAAAAATGCAGAAAGTTATCAAGTAGTCGTGAAAAAGACCGAAAAGTTTTATATACAACAAATATTTGGCCAACGCCACCACGCAAGACTAGAGCAGTAAAATATAAAAGAAGGAGACAAGAATGGCTAAGACCGTAACCGCAATAAAGGACATACTGAAGCGCGAAGAAATT
>JADFVP010000020.1 GCA_015222595.1 Pseudomonadota bacterium | reverse complement strand
ACGTCCAGTACGGCTGTTGCCGCATTGCGAGCGGCGCCCGGAGCGCCCAAAGAGTCGGTGATCTCTTTGTAGCCGGTCTTTATCTCTGTGCGCCTTGCCGGGTTGTTCAGAATGTTAAGCACTTCTGCCGAGAGCGTCTCTGGATTTACCTCGTTCTGTATGTACTCCTCTACGACCTTTCTGCCGGCTACGATATTCGGCAGGCCGAAGAGTTTGAGGTCTACTATGGCGCGGGCCACAGCGTATGTTATCGCTGACATGATATAGACGATGACCATCGGCGTGCCTATTAGCGCGGTTTCCAGCGACGCCGTACCTGAGGCGACTATTGCCGCGTCTGAGGCCCTTAGCGCCGTGTACATAGAGTCCGTGACCACTCGAACGTCTATGCCGGAAGCGTCGAGGGCGGTGCGCTCGGAAGCTTCGTCGAAGGAGTGAGATGCGGCCAGCACGTAGACCGCCTTTTTGCCGAGCCTTTTGTTGATGAGCGCTCCGGCGCCAAGCATGATATCCAGCAGGCGTGTTATCTCCGAAGTTCTCGAACCCGGCAAGAGCGCAACGACCGTTTCAGACTCGTCTACACCGAGCTCTCTACGCGCCTCGGCTTTACTCAGTGTGCAGACCGCGCTTTCGACTATCGGGTTGCCGACGAACTCTACGTCGAGCCCCGTCTTCCGGTATACCTCCACCTCGAACGGAAAGATGACGAGCATCTTGTCCACCAGCTTTGCGATCTTCCAGGCCCGTCTCTTTCTCCATGCCCAGACCTGAGGGCTTATGTAGTAGATGACCGGCAGCCCCAGCCGTTTGGCTTCGGCGGCCAGCTTGAGGTTGAAGTCAGGAAAATCTATGAGCACAACGGCATCGAAGTTCCCTGTGCGCAGCTCCTTTTTCAACACTCCGAGCGCGGACATGATCTTCGGCAATCGGGCTACGACCTCGGTAATTCCTACTACCGAGACCTCTTTGGAGTCGAGTCCTATAAGCCCCGCTTCTCGCATGGCCCGCCCGCCCATGCCTCTTACTACGAGTTCCGGCTCGCTCTCCTTGAGCGCGGTTATTAGAGCGGCGCCGTGGTGATCGCCGGACTCTTCACCGCTGCTTATAAAGATTTTCTTCGGCATAGTCGAGCCTCTAAAGTGCGCTCCCGCTACTGCTCTTATCGGGTTCTGCGGCTGTAGTGCAGGTCAGCTTCTTTCGCGCTGCATTGAGCTTGCTACGGCCTCTTGAATTCTAGAGGCGACTTCGAGCGCAACGAGCCCTTCGTGGCCCGAGACCAGAGGGCGGCGGTTATTCTCGGAGCAGGACAGAAAGGCTTTTATCTCTTCGAGCAGCGAGTCGCTCTTTACTATGTCGAGATCCGTGTCAACGAGTTTGGCGAATCCGGCTTCTTTGTCGGGCGTGATATCTGTAATCGTAATATGTTGTGCGGCGTAGTCGATACTTATGTTGGTCTCTGGCTGGTAGATATTTATTGCCCTCTCTCTCACCCGCGAAACCCTGTTGGCGGTAACGTCGGCTACGCACCCGTTGGTAAAGCGAAGCCGCGCGTTGGTAATGTCTACCGAGTCGGTAACGACCGGAATGCCGACTGCGTCTATCGACTCGATGTCCGAGTTGACGAGGCTCAGAATTATATCTATGTCGTGTATCATGAGGTCGAGTATAACGTCCACGTCTGTGCTTCTGTTCGGAAAGGGAGAGAGGCGGCGCGACTCAATGAAGAGCGGGCTGTCTATCTTACCTTCTAGCGCCATGACCGCGCCGTTGAAGCGCTCAAGGTGGCCGACCTGTAGAATGGCGCCGGACTTTTCGGCTACGGCCACAAGCTTTTCGGCCTCGGCAGTGTTCATGGCAATCGGTTTTTCCACCAACACGTCTATGCCGCGCGAAAGAAAGTCGGCGGCTATCTTGAGGTGGCTTTCGGTAGGCGTAACGACAGAGACCGCATCGACCTTACCGACCAGCTCTCTGTAGTCGGAGTAGGCGCGCGTGCCGACCTCGTCGGCTACTTTTCTGGCGTTGCCGGCGTTGAGGTCCGCTATACCAACGAGTTCGGCGTTGTCGAGCCCGGCGTACTTCTGCGCATGAAAGCGGCCCAGGTGGCCGACACCGATTACTGCTGTTCTAATCATCTTCTTCATCTTGAATGTCACTCTTCTTTTTATGTCTCAGGCGCGCTATGCCGCGCTCCGAATTTTCGATAGCTTCTATAAACCGCTTTGCGTGAGCAGAGTCCGGCATCTCGCTCTTCATCAGCTCTGCTGCGTTCTGCCTCGGCAGCGAAGACTTGAAGAGTATGGCGTAGCACCTCTTTATCTCTTTTATGTCGTCCGGCGTAAAGCCCTTGCGCCTGATTCCTATCATGTTAAGGCTTCTTACCGTTGCGCGGTTTCCGACGGCAAGAACGTACGGCGGGATATCCATGCTTACCGCAGAGGCGCCGCCGATTATGCAGTACGCCCCTATCCGTACGTGCTGGTGCACGGCAACTATGCCGCCGACTATCGCGTGCTCGTCTATGGTGACGTGGCCCGCGAGCGTGGCGTTGTTGGCCATGATAATGTTGTCGCCTAGCAAGCAGTCGTGGGCTATGTGGACGTAGTTCATAAACAGGTTGTTGCTGCCGCAGACGGTCTGGAGACGCTCTTTCGTGGTTGCCCGGTGTATAGTCACGAACTCCCTAATAACGTTATTGTCGCCGAGTATGACCTCTGTCTTCTCGCCCTGATATCCGAGATCCTGCGGAGGAGCCCCTATTGAGACGAACTGGAAGATATGGCAGTCTTTCCCTATGGTGGTCCACTTGTCTATGACGGCGTGGGAGCCTATCTTTGTGCCGGCCCCGATGTTAACGCTCTCGCCGATAACGGT
>JADFVP010000019.1 GCA_015222595.1 Pseudomonadota bacterium | reverse complement strand
GTGGTGTCGCTTCCGATCACGGGCAGTGTTAACTCCTTGAGCGCTGCGCAGGCTGGTGTGGTCTCTATGTTCGAGGTCATGCGCCAGCGCATGGGCTAGCCCGGTAAATACCTATCAATTACTATAAAGAACTGAGCCCCGTCGTTTAAAGAACGACGGGGCTCAGTTGTATCTGCGTATCGGTATGGGGGGGTAGGCTTAGTGCTTCGCCTTCCACCTGTCTAGTCCGGGCAGTATGCGCTCTGCCATTGCCTCGGCTTTGCCTGCGTTGATGCCCTTTTTTTTGCCAATAGCTGCCGTTGACTTTACTATCATCTCTTCGAGCGTAATATCCGGGTCTACAAATTCGCCTTTTACAAAGCAGAACTTGCAGTAGTCGGTGACAATGGCACCGGCGGTGTTTGTTCCGAAGTCGCCCTTGTCTATAAGCGCCACGCCGCAGCTCTGGCAGGTTGGACCGAGTAGAAGATTCTGTGACATAATTCCAGCTCCGTTATCGTTTCTAAGGTTGTGCGCTCAGCCCATTCGGCCTGTCTGCGGCCTTCCGCCGAGCACGTGCATATGAAGGTGAAAGACGGTCTGTCCTCCATCCTCGTTAGTATTTACTACGGTTCTAAAGCCGCTCTTTGCGATGCCCTCTTTTTCGGCCAGTGTCGCAGCCGTTATCAGCATGTTTCCTAGCAGGTCGGTCTCTTTGCATTCGGTAAGATCCCTGAAGTGCTTCTTCGGTATTATAAGAAGGTGCGTCGGGGCCTGCGGGTCTATGTCGCGGATAACGAAGAGTTCATCCGTTTCGTGCACCAGTTCGGACTTTATCTCTTTATTAGCGATTTTGCAGAAGATACAATCCATGCTTGCCCTGTCTCTTATTTGGTCGGCCTGGAGTTCTTTTCGTCTATCCCCGAAGTGCCGAAGCGGCGGTCGAACTCCGCGAAGATCTTCTCGATTCCGATTCCCTTTTTTGCGGTAAGCACAAGGGTGTGAAACCAGAGGTCGACCAGTTCGTGCACCGTCTCTTTGTCGTCTTTAACTCTTGCGGCCTCGTCTAGCTCCCCGGCCTCTTCGGCGACCTTTTCCAGTATCTTGCCGAGCCCCTTTGAGTAGAGAGAGGCGACGTAAGAGTTGTCCGGGGCTTCGTTCTTGCGCTCTTCGAGAATCTTGTAGAGCTTGCCGACTATTCCGGGGCCAACCGGCTCCGTCTCTTCGCCTATGTCGATCTTATTAAAGAAGCACGACACCGTTCCGGTGTGGCAAGCAGGTCCAACGGGGGCGACAGCCATAAGTATGGTGTCTGCGTCGCAGTCGTACCTGAGAGACTTAACATTTAGAAAGTTGCCCGAAGTCTCGCCCTTGCACCAGAGCTTCTGTCTCGACCGGCTGTAGAAGTGAGCCTTGCGCGTAGAGAGAGTAAGCCCCAGAGACTCGGCATTCATGTACGCGAGCATCAGGACTTCGCCAGTCACAGAGTCCTGCGCAATGGCAGGCATCAGGCCGTGCGAATCGAACTTTATCTTATCAATATCGAACTGTAGAAGCATTATAGCAAAATTCCTTGATATATCAAAATCTCCAGGTTCGAACGAGTTTAATGGGTTCTTGGTTAGAATATAGTACCATAGCCCGCTCTGTCAATACCACTTTAGGCCTTAAGTCGCCATAAAAGTGAAGTTTTACTTCACCAGCATGTTCACAATAACGCTTAGCACGCTTATGAGCGCTGCTCCGGCCATTGCCGGAAAGAGCCCTGTAACCTGAAGCCCGGTAATGGCCTGGGCCACAGCCCAGAGCAGAAAACCGTTTATAAAGAGTGTAAAGAGGCCGAGCGTAAGGCAAGTTATCGGCAAGGTCAGCAGAATGAGAATCGGTTTTATTACTGCGTTGAAGATGCCGAGCAGCACGGCTCCGGCTATTATCGGCCCGTAGCCGGTGACCTCTATGCCCGGAATTGCGTAGGCCGCAATGAATATTCCGAGAGAGAGTATGGCGAGGCGCACAAGTATGGTCGACATGGTTACTCTCCGGCCCTTGTCTGAGTGTTCAGTACTGTTAGCATCTCTTCGTGAATACTCCCGTTGGAGGCGAGGCACTCTGTGCCGTAAATGTCGAAAGCACCGGAACTGAAGTCGCTTATCCGCCCCCCGGCTTCGGTTACAATGAGCGCACCGGCCGCTACGTCCCACGGTTTGAGCTTCATCTCCCAGTACCCGTCGAACCGTCCGCAGGCCGTGTAGCAGAGGTCGAGCGCAGCGGAACCGGCTCTTCTTATCGCCTGCGCTCTAAGAGCAAAGTTGCCGAAGTGGTCGAGGTTGTTCTTTTTAGAAGTCCGTATATCGTACGGAAAGCCCGTAACTAGCAGGCTCTCGTTAACTGTTTTCGTCCCTGATACCGCTATGCGTTCTCCGTTAAGGGTCGCGCCTTTGTCTTTTTCAGCCACAAAGAGTTCATCTGCCATTGGGTTGTAGACCACGCCGAGCTCTACACAGTCGTTGACCTCCAGTCCAATAGAGACTGAGAAGAAGGGGAAGCCGTGCGCGTAGTTGGTAGTGCCGTCAAGAGGGTCTATTATCCAGCGGAATTTCTTATCATTGGATGCGGCGGCTGCTGCGTCTGATACAGCGGTTGCCGTGCTCTCTCCCGACTCTTCGGCGAGTATTGCGTGGGCCGGAAAGCGCTCTGTAACAAGGGCCACTATCAGCTCTTCGGCGCGCCTGTCCATCTCGGTAACGAGGTCGATCGCACCCTTGTGCTCTACGTTGCCGGGGTTGCCGAACCGCTCTTTCAAGAGAGCCCCGGCCTCTTTGGCCGCACTTATCGCAATTGTAATGGGTGTCGTCATAATCAGGGTCCGAAAAGTTCAGCGTGTGGTTAAGCAGATGAACGGGCCGAAGAGACAAGCGCAAAGACCCGCTGAGAAAGCCGGTTAAAAGTTTTGGAGACAGTTCACTTGTGTCTTGAGTTAGTTGTCGGACGAAGCCGAAGGGCAGTTGGAGCAGTCCGGCTTGGAAGGCGCGGCTGTTGACTCCTTCTTCTTTTTGTCTTTGGTGTAGCCGTCGGCGTACCAGCCGCCGCCCTTCAGGACAAAGGAGCTTTGAGAGATAAGCTTCTCAACCTCTGTCGAGTTGCAGTGTCTGCATATATCTATCGGGGCGTCCGAGAACTTCTGAATCTCTTCGAAGACAGCCTCGCACTCGTTGCATTTATATTCGTATATCGGCATCCGGAATAGCTCCTTATCTTGTTAATACTCCGTATATTGTAGGGTTTGGAGCCGTTTATGTCAAATGTTATGTTCTTGTCTCTTCTTTTCTACGGTATCTGTTGCGACAAAAGAGCGGGCAGATGATCAGCAGGGCTGCGATAGCTACACCCGTTACAAAGAGCAGTACGCCTATTCTGAAACCGGGAGGCGAGTAGGTGAAGAGAACTGTGTGAGGCCCGGATTCGACAAAAACTCCGCGTATAAAGCCGTTTACCTTAAGTATTGTCTCGTTATTCGAGTCAACGGTAGCGCTCCAGCCCGGCGCATGGGCGTCTGAGAGGATGAGCACTCCGTCCTTGGCCGAGTCGGTCTCTATGACCACCCTGTTCGCTCTGTATTCGAGAATCTTCGCACCTGTTATAAGTGCAGTTTCGCTCCCAATAAGCCGTGCCCTGTGCGCACTATCTACTATTTCCGTGCCGAGCGTCATCTCTGTGGAGCCGCCTGTTGCAC
>JADFVP010000128.1 GCA_015222595.1 Pseudomonadota bacterium | reverse complement strand
GGTTCTGTTCTTTCCGGGCACTCTCAGTGCACTTCAATAAAATATTATACGGTGTAGATGTCATTTATTAACTACTCTTCGAGAGAGATAAACTGCAAGATTGTCTACTACGGTCCCGGCCTCTGCGGCAAGACCACCAATCTGCAGGTTATCTACAAAAAGACCCGCCCTGAGGCGAAGGGCAAGATGATAACGCTTGCCACGGAGACCGAGCGCACGCTCTTCTTCGACTTCCTGCCGCTCGCGCTCGGAGACATCAAGGGTTTCAAGACCCGGTTCCACCTCTATACCGTTCCAGGCCAGATCTTCTACGACGCTTCACGCAAACTGATACTCAAAGGCGTTGATGGAATAGTCTACGTTGCCGACTCTCAGGTCGAGCGCATGGATGCCAACATCGAGAGCTTCGACAACATGAAGATAAACCTCGAAGAGCAGGGCTACAGCCTCGCGAACATTCCCTATGTCATACAGTACAACAAGCGCGACCTTCCGAGCGCCGTACCGGTAGAAGAACTCCGTAAGGTGCTCAATACCGACGGGGTGCCGGACTTCGAGTCTATTGCGATGGACTCCATCGGGGTCTTTGAATCACTCAAGGCTATAGTTAAGCTTGTTCTGATAGAACTCAAAAAGGGCGCCTAAATTACGGGCCGGTTTTGTCCACAAAGTTCGATGCTTGTCTGGATGCCAGTTGAGACAGATACAAAAAGGGCGTCTAACAACAGGGCCCGGATTCTCCATAATTTTTTTCTGTCAATCGTTACTCTTACTTTTATAAATAAAATCTTCCCGGGAGGGTGTCTGGTATGAGTCTGAGAGTTGAGGTCTCTAAAGAAGTTACGGTAGCTCTGAAGGCTGGAGATAAGCTGAAGGCTGCGACGTTGCGTCTTCTGCTCTGCGCTTTGCAGAACAAAGAGAAGGAGCTTAAGCGAGAACTCGAAAAGGCCGAGGGCGAGCAGATAGTGGCAACGCTACTGCGCCAGAGGAATGAGTCGGTCGAGCAGTTCAGAAAAGGCGGGCGCGAAGAGCTTGCGCTAAAAGAGGAGGCCGAGATAGTAATACTCAAAGGGTACCTTCCGCCGCAGCTCTCCAAAGAGGAGGTCGTGGCCGTAGTCAAAGAGAAGGCTGCTGAACTCGGAGCTACATCAATGAAAGAGATGGGCGCGGTCATGAAGGCCGTAATGGCAGAGCTAAAGGGGCGCGCCGAAGGCAAGCTCGTAAACGAGACAGTCAAAGAGGTGCTCGGCTCTTAAAGTTCTAGATCCGGATTAATAGCCGGAACCAGAAACAGTAACCGACGCCGGAACTATAAGGATAGAAGATGAAGTTTAGAGATATATACGAAAAGGCCTACAGGCGCGGCATTGAGCTGGATCCGAGGGGTACCGAAGAGGTCGCAAGCGAACTTGAGCGTGCGGGCAAGGATTATGCCGACCTGAAGGAGAGCGACAAGAAGTACTACGATACCGAGAAGCTCAAGAACCCGTACTCCGATACCAGAATACTCTACGGAGATCCCGACACGGAGGTGCGCCGCGTTATGGTGGGCATAGATATGGAGGTTGGAGAACTGCTTCTGGCCGACAGGCTTACAGAGCGCGGCACCAAGATAGACCTCGTTATAGCCCACCACCCCGAAGGCAAGCCGATGGCCGACCTCTACGACGTAATGGACATGCAGTCGGGTATACTGCACAAGTACGGCGTGCCTGTGAACGTGGCCGAAGATATTATGGACGAGCGGATAAAAGAGGTCGAGCGCAGGCTCATGCCGGTAAACCATACGCGCGCGGTCGATGCGGCGCGGCTGCTCGACATACCCTTTATGTGCGTCCATACGCCAACCGATAACGCCGTCACCACCTACTTGCAAGACCTCTTCGATGCTGAAGAGCCGCGGTACGTATCGGACGTTATAGATATTCTAAGAGCCATTCCTGAGTACGCCGGGGCAAGCGTAGAGACGCTTGGGCCTAAGATAGTATGTGGCACGAAGCGGCGCAGGGTCGGCAAGGTCTTTGTCGATATGACCGGAGGTACCGGGGGTTCGAAGAAGGCGTTCGAGACGCTGACCAACGCCGGGGTCTCTACCATTGTCGGCATGCACATTGGGGAGGAGCACCGCAAGGAGGCCTCCAAGAACCATATAAACGTGGTTATAGCCGGCCACATGGCGAGCGACTCCATAGGTATAAACCTTATGCTCGACCACGTGCTCGATCCCGATGTAGAGGTGCTCTCAGCCTCCGGCTTCAGAAGGATTAAAAGATAAACCCACTTCGCGCAGAGCGTCCACTCCGCGTGGGTCCACTTCGCGTGGGGCGGCCATTACGCATGGCGGCGTGTATTAGAAGTTGCCGAGTGGGTTGGAAGAGCCGCATAGGCAACAGGTACCAAAAAACATGCTCCGCGCAGAGCGGGCGCGTGGGGCGTATATGGTAAGTTACTAACCAGGTAAAAAAGCTGCATAGGTAGTAGAATATTGTGGATTCCACGACATTAGAGGCACTTGAGTACCACGAAGTCCTGTCCGAACTTTCGGGCTTTAGTACCACTCCGCTCGGCAGAGCCAAGATCCTTGCCGAACACCCATCGACCGATATTATAGCTGTAGAGGAGCGCTTCAAAGAGGTTGGCGAACTCTCTCGGCTGCTCGACAGCGGTCCGCGTCTGCCGCTAGGCGGCATTGAAGACTTACGCCCCATTCTGAACCGCCCCATGCCCGAAGGCTCTTATCTGTTGAACGAAGACCTGCGCTTTATCGGCTCTACGCTCTCTTGTCTCGTGCTCTTGAAGGGTGTGTCGTCTGAAAGATTCTCTCAGGATTATCTCAAGACCGGCATAGCGATAGACTCTATAACGGACCACTCGGACCTTTCGTACGAACTTTCGCGCATCTTCGACTCCACCGGCAAGATAGTCGATGACGCATCTGTTAACCTGAACCGCATAAGAAAAGAGATACGCGATATTCTGGTTCGCGCCCGCGAGGTTATGGCGCGCCTCCTGCGCGACCGGGGCCTTAAGGAAGTGTTGCAGGAAGAGTACGCCAGCATCCGCGAAGACCGCCACGTGCTAGCCATCAAGGCCGCAAAGCATAACGAGTTCGACGGGGTCGTGCATGGCCGTTCTGGCTCAGGAGAGACTTTCTTCATCGAGCCGATGGCGCTCGTTGAACTCAATAACCGTAGAAGCGTGCTCAGGCGAGACGAGGCGATAGAGGAGATCGCGATACTGCGTGCGGTTACCGCAGATGTCGTCGAGTACAGGGCAGAGATACTGGCCGACTTAGAGACCGCAGCCCTGCTGGACTCGCTCCAGACGCGCGCCCTTTTTAGCCGCGAGATATCGGGCGTTATACCGGTGCTAAGAAGTGAGGGAGGCATTAAGCTCAGCAATGCGCGCCACCCGCTACTGGAGTTAAAGGCGGCGCGGGGCGAGGGCGTGGTCATACCCATAAATATAGAGATAGCCGAAGAGCACAAAGTTGTCGTCATCTCAGGGGCAAATACCGGCGGTAAGACCGTTGCGCTCAAGACCCTGGGGCTGCTGACCCTTATGGCGATGAGCGCAATTCCCATAAGCGCGGGAGACGGAAGTGAGGTGAGGCTCTTTTCGCGCATTATGGCCGATATCGGAGACTCTCAGGATATTATCGCCTCGCTCTCGACCTTCTCTGCTCATATACGCAGGCTCGGGCAGTTCCTGTCGGACTCAGGCCCCGGCTCTTTGGTGCTTGTGGACGAGATAGGCTCCGGCACCGATCCTTCAGAAGGCGGAGCACTTGCGCTCTCCTCGCTAGACACTCTTGCAGCCACAGGGGCAACGTCTGTTGTGACCACGCACCTCAATATGCTGAAGGCGCATGCGCAGAGCGACCCAGCCTACCTCAATGTCTCGGTCGAGTTCGACGAGAAGACGCTCCATCCGTTATATACTCTCTGCTATGGGGTTCCGGGCCCAAGCCTCGGGCTTTCTATCGCCAAGTCCCTCGGCATGCCAGCCGAGCTTGTGGAGAAGGCGCAGAGGTACTTGGGTACCGAAGAGAGCGCCTTTATCGAGTCGGTCAGAATGCTCGAAGAGGAGAGGGAGGAGTTGAGACAGAGGCTTGAGTCTGCAACTGAGTTGGAGAGAAAGCGAACGGCGGCCGTTGCTAGTCTGAGAGAGGGCAGGGCCGAGCTGCTCTCAAAGGTGCAGAGCAGAATCGACGCCGTTGTCGCTGAGGCGACAAAAGAGATAAGACGCTCTGCCGAGAGTATAAAGTTCATACCGACCGGCTCGCCAGACTCAATTGCCCCTGTTATAAAAGAGATCAACGCAACGGGGGCCAGAGTTGTAGAGCGGATAACGAAGGTGCCGCGTTTTGTGCCTGCTGAAGGCGACTCGGTAACGATAAAGGATCTGCGCCAGAAGGGCGTTGTGATTAGCGTTGACGCGGAGAACGAGAAGGCGGAGGTGCGGGTCGGTGCGCTCAAGGTCTCTGTAGACTTCGCCCGGCTCGAAAGAACCGAGGGCACGAAGCCCGGTAAGGGCAAAGCTGCAAAGGGTAGGGGCCGAAGAGGCAAAAGTGCGTCTCAAGAGGTGCGAATCGACGCCGATATGAAGGTATCGCGTTCACTGAATTTGCTCGGTATGAGAGTAGAGGAGGCAGAGCCGCTTCTTAACCGTTTTATCGATAACGGACATGCCGAAGGGCTCGATACCGTAGAGGTGATACACGGGGTCGGCACAGGAAGATTGAAAGCCGGTGTGGATAGTATCCTCTTGGCCCATCCGTCTGTCAAGAGCTTCGCCCTTGGCGACAGGGCGCGCGGCGGGGGCGGAGTAACGATAGTTGAGCTTAAGTAGCGTGGGCGTAGTATAAGCGGTATAATAGTAGATATGATTCCAAATGAGAAGATAGATGAGATACGGGCGCGCGCAAGCATAGTGCAGGTAGTCTCGGAGTATATGGCGCTCAAAAAGCAGGGCTCCGGTTACGTCGGTCTCTGTCCGTTCCACTCGGAGAAGACCCCCTCATTTTCCGTAAACGAGCAGAAGGAGATTTACTACTGCTTCGGCTGCAATGAGGGTGGTAACGTAATCTCTTTCGTAATGAAGAAGGAGGGGCTCTCATTTCCCGAAGCGGCAAGAAAGCTCGGTGAGCGTTACGGGGTGAGTATTGAGAGTGAGAAGAGCGGAGTAGCTAGCTTTAAGGACACTCTCTACAAGGTGAACAGGCTTGCCGCTACCTACTTTAAAGAGACCCTCTACTCTTCTCCGGGAGCCGTAGCGCGAGAGTATCTGAAGGGGCGCGGCTTTAGTGATAAAGAGTTTCTAGACTCCTTTGGCGTCGGGTACGCACCCGACGGCTGGGACGGTCTGGTAAAGTACTTAAAGGGCAAGAGCGCTGCTTTTGATGTGATAGAGGCTGCTGAGAAGGCTGGGCTCGTTGCCGCCAGGAAGGGCGGGGGCGGGTTCTATGACCGGTTCCGGTCGCGGCTGATATTTCCTATAAACGACCGTTCGGGCCGTGTAATCGGTTTCGGGGGCCGCTCTCTAGGCGACGAGATGCCCAAATACCTGAACAGCCCGGAGACCGTACTCTTCAAGAAGGGCACGGTTCTCTTCGGCCTGTCTACTGCATGGGAGTCGATCTCAAAGGTTAGCGCGGCAATAGTTGTAGAAGGGTACTTCGACGTGCTCGCCATGCACAGAGCCGGGTTTACCAATACGGTCGCTTCTATGGGAACCGCAATGACGACTGGGCATGTTCGCGCGCTCAAGGGGTGTGGCGGGCCGATCTATACGCTCTTCGATACCGATGATGCGGGCAAGAAGGCCGCGCTCAGGTCTTTAGGCGTCTTTTTAGAGGAGGATGTGCCGTGCCGGATGATAAATCTCGGATTCGGTAAGGATCCTGACGAATTTCTGGCCACCAAGGGCCCGCAGGCAATGAAAGAGGCTATAATAGAAGCAGGCACTCTTATGGACTTTTTCTTCGACGAGCTTGGTCGAACTAACGATATGAGTACGCCCGAGGGCAAGCGCGCGTACTTCGACTCTGCGGTGGCGCAGTTGGGGAAAATCAAGAACGTTGCCGAGCAGGCCCACTACGTTCCGCGCGTGGCTAACAGCCTGAACCTGTTGCCGGACGCCGTCTATGGCGCGCTTAAAGGGAGCGCAGAGGGTGGAGGCGGTAGAGAGCGGGCGCACAGAGAGGCTCTCTTCTCCCCTGAAGAGAGAGCCTCGAAGCGGAGCGCCGGACGGGCTGAATTAACTCTGCTTAAGGTTATTCTCAAACATCCCGATTTATATAGTGAGAGGGTACTGGCGGCGATAGACGAGTTCGGGGACCCGGAGATGAAGCAGGCCGGAAGGATCGTTGCTGAGTGTCTTGGCGCTGGCAGCGACACCGGAGGCACCATAGACTGTTCGGCCCTTTTAGAGAGGCTCGAAGAGTCGAAGCTCAAGGGCTGGATAGCCGGGGCGATGATAAAAGAGGACGACGGCTTTGTTGTCGATCCTGAGAGGATGCTCAATGAAAGTATCTCCAAGATACTTAATGTAGATTCGCTAAAGCCGACCACTCTCAAGATGATAGAGGATCTTGAGGGAAGCGGGCGTCACGAAGAGGCGCGTCAGGTTAGAGATAGGGCTAAAAGAGCCCAGATGTCAAAGAAACGCTGAGGAGTCTTACGGCTGAGGGCCGGAAAGAACGCATGAGGAAAGTCATCTATGATGAGCGATAAAAAAGAAGAGCCGGACCAGGATACGGAACTTGACGACGTAGAGCCGGAACTCGACCTTGAAGGCGATATGGGCAAGGCGCCGAATGCAAGGGCGGGTACGGAGACGAAGAGCACCTTCTACTCCGGAGACACCGGCGGCGGCTTTGACCCCGTAAAGACCTACCTTAGAGAGATGGGCTCTGAAGACCTTCTGACGAAGGACGAAGAGGTTGCGCTTGCCAAGAGAATAGAGGGCGGCAAGGTTGCCGTTACGCGAGAGTTTCTGAAGACCTCCGTTATAATAGATGAGGTCAATTCTCTGCGCGCAAGGCTTGTGGAGCGCAGGGAGGCCGGGGGCGAGGTAATAGACTTCGACGATGACGAAGGGCTCCTCTCCGAGGATGAACAAGACCTTGAAAATATCTTTAAGAATATAGATGAGGCTGTAACGGTCTACAAGGCGTACAGCAAAAAGGGCGGAACGAGTCAGGAGCCGCGCCTCATTGATCTTCTGATTGCGATAGAGAAGAAGAGCGATATCTACGAGACGGTCCTCTTTAGATTGATAGCAGCGGCGAGAGAAATAGATGCGCTGCAAACGGAGAAAGAGTCTGCCGGCACGGCACGGCAAGCTGAAATAGAGACGAGAACCGATGAGCTGAACGCAGTGGTCGGCGTATCGCCGAACGAACTGGAGCTTGTCCTTGAGACGGTCGGCTCCCTGGAGGATCAGGTCGAGGAGGCGAAGGCGAGCCTTACCAAGGCCAACCTCAGGCTTGTGGTAAGTATTGCGCGCAAGTATATCAACAGGGGTTTGCAGTTCCTCGACCTTATTCAGGAGGGCAATATCGGCCTTATGCGGGCCGTTGAGAAGTTTGAGTATCAACGCGGATACAAGTTCTCTACCTATGCGACGTGGTGGATACGCCAGGCCATATCTCGTGCGATAGCCGACCAGGCGCGAACTATCCGCATACCGGTCCATATGATAGAGACTATCAATAAGGTTGTGCGGGCCTCGCACTACTTTGTTCAGGAGAATGGACGGGAGCCTACACCCGAAGAGCTTTCCGAGCGGCTCAGCATGCCGCTCGACAAGGTGCGTAAGATTTTGAAGATCGCAAAGGAGCCGATCTCGCTCGAAACGCCTGTCGGAGACGAGGGTGACAGCCTTTTAGGAGATTTTATAGAGGATAAAGAGGCTGCCATACCGCATGACGAGATGATAAGCAACGACCTGACCGGCCATATGAATGAGGTGCTTGCAACACTTTCGCCGCGAGAAGAGAAGGTTTTGCGTATGAGGTTCGGAATAGGTGAGAATAAGGATCATACGCTTGAAGAGGTCGGTGCGCACTTTAATGTTACGCGCGAGAGGATCAGGCAGATCGAGGCAAAGGCGCTGCGCAAGCTCCGCCACCCGAAAAGGTGTATAAAATTGAAGGCTTTTTCAGATAAGTAAGCACGAGTGTGGTATTGTACATGCTGGTTCAAATTGTTCTGTTCTTAAGTCAGAATTAATTATTTTTAATACTATAAAAAACATAACAGGTGGTTATCTTAAAGGTTACGGATAGATAGAGGATTATAGGCGAGATTCAGGCAATAAAACTCCATTATTTCCTTGACATGCCTTAATATAAAGGTATAATAGTTGTAACTTGATGAACATTTGGGTGCTCATGGTGGGCTCTCGAAGAGGCAATGAATGCCACGATTGACCTAGTTTCTTTAGGTTTATATCGCTGGCTATTTTTTTGTGCTAAATTTGAGAGTCTTTACATCAAGTAGATACCCCATATTCCTCGCAGGTAGCACGCTCAGTATTGAAGCTGACAGTATATTTTTTATCTTAATTTTATATATAAAGCGTCTAAATAGAAGCAGATTTTGGGCTGGTAACTTGGTCTTGTGAAAAAGACAAGGGGATAAAATGAAAAGACTATTGATGTTGGGCAGTATGATCCTTGCCGCTACACTCTTTATACATGCAGACGTCTCGACTGCGGCACTAAAGACTGCAACAGTTTCTGACTACACGGTAGGAATGGCGGCAGGCGGTATCGGATTTTCGCGGCACAACCTCGGAGGCTTCGGCAGGGTTCTCAGAACCGGCTCAACCACTGAGATTTGTATCTTCTGTCATACGCCTCATCATGCCAGTACAGATATGACTCCTTTGTGGAACAGGGGCACACCGGTCAGTTCCTTCACCGCATACGGAGATACAATCGGCGGCAGCAATATTGCATCTGTAGGTGGTCCGTCACTCGCCTGTCTGTCCTGTCATGACGGTGTTACGACCTTCGATAACATAGTCAACAGGCCTGGTAAGGACGTTAAAGGATCCTCTGTATACTGGGGCTTCAATATGCCAGCCGGTAACATCTTCCCGGCTGCCGACAATGCAATGCTCGATGCATTCCATACTGGCGACGGTCAAGTCTGTTCCTTATGCCACAACGCTGGCAGTAATGTCACTCTTGAAACCCTTAGAAGTATGGTCATAGGAACCGACCTCTCGAACGACCACCCGGTATCGGTGGCCTACGCAGGCGGATCCAAGGCTTCGCTCAGGGCTGCTAATACCGTAATAAGCACTATCGACCTTAAGGGAGACCTGCTTTCCTCGGCTGCAACCGCATTCGACAGCAACCTCTCGCAGAACCGTTGGGCAGTTGCCGGATTCATCTCCGACACGGCTACCATCAGCGATCTGCTGAGAGACGGAAACGTAGAGTGCAGCTCATGCCACGACCCGCACTTCAGCAACAAGAGCTGGGACGAGGTTGACGCTACCTGGGTATTGCCGGTCTTTGCTAACTGGTGTACCACTAACGAAGACTGTTCCGACGGTCTCTTCCTGAGAAGAGTCGGCGGTAACACGGGAAGCGGATTATGCAGAACGTGTCACGAAAAATAGACGATCACTTAGATCGGTTATAGTATAGTAGTTAAAAGAAGAGGCGATACCCGTATTGGGTAGCGCCTCTTCTTATTGTAAGGGCTTTATTGTAGGCAGGCAGACCGAGTGAGGAAGTGGCGGATTTTTTGATTATCAGTAACTGGTTCCTTCTTGCTCTTTTTAGCCGCAGGCAGTATAATGTAACTTGGCATGAAGTAGTGTCGGAGTTTGATCTTTTACGTATTGTTCTGAATGTTGAGGTAGGCGAGTATGAAGCAGCTCAGAATGTCGAAGCGGGTTGAAGTAAATTATGCGGCAGTCTTCAAGTCCGACTCATCCAGCGTAGATGGAGTTATCGAGCAGATGAGTGAAGGCGGGCTCTCTTTCAGCTCTTCTGCCGTGCTTGATACCGACTCTGTGGGGCTCTTTGTCTTCAGCGCTATAGATGGTGAACCGCCGGTCAGTGTGCGTGGTGAGTTGGTCTACATGCTACCCGGCATGCAAGGCAAAGAGCCGGGTTATGCGACTTCTCAGTACGGTGTGCGTTTCATAGAGACAACGGGGGAGCAGTACGAGAACATAATAAAAATCGTACGTTTTGCAACGGTACGCCAGAGGTACACGGCTTCAAAGAAGAGGCCGTTGATCTCTATCATTGCTGATGACTGAATTTCGTTAATCTGATTCGTTATGTATGGATTAATGCCATGAATAAAAAAGAACCTCCACGCGCTCTGCGCGTGGAGGTTCTTTGCTCATGAGCTTCTACTGTGAGTCTATTTCGTTGCTGGTGTCTGTGCCGGGGAAGTGGCCGGAGAGGCCGGGGCCGGAGCCTTTACAGTTGGATCGAAAGTGCCATTCTCATCAACAGGCAACTGAGGAAGTTCCTCGGCCTCCTTCTTCCGTAGCTCTTTAATTCTGAATTGCATATCGATAATCTTGATCAACATCTCGTTGGCCATGCTGCTCTTGATCTTGTCCATATTCTTGGAGATGACCAGCTTCAACTCAGCAATGTCATGAGAGAACGCATTGAGGTCTTCGTCGAAGTGGTTAAATTTGCCTTTAAGCTTCGCATGGTTCTTCTGTAGGTGCATGTACCTGGTGGTAAGCTTATTGAGCGTAAGAGAACGGTCGGAGTTTTGCGCTTCTAACTTATCGTAGATGCCTTCGGATTCCTGTCTGTCCAGCTCAATTTTATTGAGGAGCTTGGACATGTCTCTGTTGTAGGTTGAGCGCGATATACAGCCGGAAAGCGCCATAATCGGTATTAGCAGTAGCAGGAGCAGGCCTATTCTGTTGACTCTTTTGCCGAGCACTGAAGCAAAAAGTCGAGTAGTTGATGTAGTGCTCTTAGGTGTGTTGGTAGTCATCGGTCTGTCAGCTCTTTCGTTTGGATTGGCAGGTATATCGTATGATAGTTTGTATTGTGAGCTATAGTAACAGGTTTTCATTAAAAATACAGCTAAAAGCAGATTAATATACGCAAAATACTGCTTTTTATACCGATTTTGAACAGGCTAGTCAAAGTAATTGACTTAATGGATGTAACTGGTATAATTCTAAGCTTACTCTTTGACTGCGTGCTTACTGTGCAGGGTCGGTTTGCTGCTGCGTGTAGGCGTTGTGTTGCTGACATGGCCGATTTTTGAGAGTATGAAAAAAATATGTAGAGGAGGTGTTGTTATTTGTCAGAGGTAAAGGTCTACGATGACCAGCTTGAAAAGGCGCTAAAGATTCTTAAGCGCAAGCTTGCCCAGGACGGTACTTTTAAAGAAATAAAGAAACGTCGGTTTTATGAAAAGCCGAGCGTTAAGAAGAAGAGAAAGCGTCAGGAGGCGGCAAAGCGTCGCGCCAAGGCGATAAAGAAGAGTAAAAGGTACAGGGATTAATCCCGGTGCGCCAGGAGGCTGTCGCTCAGTACGATGTTTGTATGGCCTGGACTACTGTGCTGCAGCCCTGACTCTTATATGGTCTTAACAGTAGAGGCCCCGACGGACATTCCGTCGGGGCCTCTACTGTTAAATCTATCCAATGTACGGTCAGTCTATCCATATACGGGAACGGGCTCTTTAGAGCCTGTTCTTGACGATTTTCTCTACAACATCCGGATCGGCGAGAGTGGAGGTATCTCCAAGCTCCTCCTCTCCTCCTGCAACTTTCCTGAGGATCCTTCGCATGATCTTGCCGCTTCGGGTCTTCGGCAGCCCGGCAACGAACTGGAGCTTGTCCGGCTTTGCTATTGCGCTGATCTCAACCTTTATATGCCCGTTCAGTTCCGCTCTAAGCTCGTCCGACTCAACGGTTCCCGAGTTGAGCGTGACGTATGCGTAGATGCCCTCGCCCTTGATGTCGTGCGGGAATCCGACAACGGCAGCTTCGGCAACCGACGGGTGCGAAACTAGCGCGCTCTCTATTTCCGCCGTGCCCAGTCTGTGGCCCGAAACGTTCAGCACGTCGTCAATTCTCCCGAGCAGCCAGTAGTCTCCTTCGGAGTCAATACGGGCGCCGTCGCCACTGGTATAGGTTCCTGGGAAGCGGCTGAAGTAGACCTCCTTGATTCTCTTGTTCTCCGGGTCTCCGTACGTTCCGCGCAGCATTCCCGGCCACGGCTTATCTATTACCAGGTAGCCGCCTTCATTCACGGCGGCCTCGGTGCCGTCCTCTTTAAGTATCTTTGGTACGACACCGAAGAAGGGCTTTGTCGCAGAGCCCGGTTTCAGTGTCGTTGCTCCGGGCAGCGGAGAGATGAGTATGCCGCCGGTCTCGGTCTGCCACCATGTGTCAAGCACCGGAAGTTTGCCCTTGCCGACCACGGTGTGGTACCACATCCAGGCTTCAGGGTTTATCGGCTCTCCGACGCTGCCGAGAATCCTGAGTGAGGAGAGGTCGTGCTTCTCTACCCACTCGTTGCCGGTCTTGATGAGGGCGCGGATGGCGGTCGGTGCGGTATAGAAGCTGTTGACCTTATGTTTTTCTATGACCTCCCAGAACCTGCCGGGGTTCGGGTAGGTCGGTATGCCTTCGAACATGAGGGTGGTTGCCCCGCAGGCGAGGGGGCCGTAAACTATGTAGCTGTGGCCGGTGACCCAGCCGATGTCGGCGGTGCAGAAGAAGATGTCTGTCTCTTGATAGTCGAAGATCCACTTGAAGGTGAGGGCTGCGTAAAGGAGGTAGCCGCCCGTGGTGTGGAGCACGCCTTTCGGTTTTCCGGTCGACCCGCTTGTGTAGAGTATAAAGAGCGGGTCTTCCGCGCCCATGCTCTCCGGTACGCAAGATGCGGTTATGTCGTCGGCGTTAACTTCATGGTGCAACCAGTGGTCGCGCCCCTCTACCATCTCAACATCCGCTCCCGTGCGCTTGACCACAAGCATGGTCTTCACGGTAGGGCACTCGGCGAGCGCTGCATCGCAGTTCTTCTTCATAGGTATCGTGCGGCCACCTCTGATACCTTCGTCCGATGTGATAACAAAGGAGGATGCAGAGTCGTGTATGCGGTCTTTAATGGCGCTTGGGCTGAAACCTCCGAAGATGACGGAGTGGATGGCGCCTATTCTCGAGACTGCGAGCAAAGAGAAGGCGAGTTCCGGTATCATCGGCAGGTAGACGGTTACGCGGTCGCCTTTTTTGACGCCGAGTTTTTTAAGTACGTTCGCAAGGCGGTTTACCTCTTGTGAGAGTTCGGTGTAGGTGTAGGTCTTTGTGCTTCCGTCGTCGGCCTCCCATAGAATCGCGACCTTATCTTTCCTGTCGGTTTTGAGGTGACGGTCTATGCAGTTGTACGAGGCGTTCAGCCGGCCTCCCTCGAACCACTTTATTTCCGGCTTATTGAAGTCGTATTCGAGCACCTTGTCCCACGGGGTGTCCCAGTCGAGTATCTCCGTAGCCATGCGGCCCCAGAACCCCTCGGGGTCTTCAACCGACTCGGCATAGAGTCTGTCATACTCGTCGATGCCTTTAATGTGGGCTGTGCCTGAAAGCTCATCGGAGGGAGGAAAGTGTCTGTCTTCATGCAGGAGAACATCAATGCTGTCGTCGGATTGTTCGGTCATTCTACCCTCCGGTTAGTTATTGTTCTGTTGCTATGCTCTCTACAGTTGGGATATATAAAAAAGATACTCCAAGGCAGTGGCGATGTCAAGCCGGGGCTCGTATACGCTTTAGCTTCATCCGCATATAGATGGGGATGAAACAGCACTGGCTTGCATAAAAGACGGATATATGGTAAATTTCACTTTTTATTCAACCATTTTCGAGCCATACCGCTCTAATATTTTTAGGCCATTCTTCTGTTAAATTGCAGCTCTTTTATTTGGGGCGGATACTGAGTAGAGTCGATGCTTTTCGGTTATAATCAAAATCTTATTTACAACGGCAAGATGTACCATATCCAGACCGAAGACGGCGGCAAGTCGAATCCGACGGTAACAACGCTGCTCTTTCTCGGCGGCTCCATCTCGTATAAGAGAACCGCATCGTATGCTGATATTCTGGAGTCCGAGGAGATGGAGAACGTGGTCAGGGAGACAATGAGCGCCCAGCACAAGGGGGTTATTAAAGACCTCATCGACGGTGCGCTCGATAGTGAGCTTAAGTAACCAAAGTAAAATAAACGACGGTTTTTTTTCGCACTTTGTGTCAGGCATCGGTACCCGGTACTAACGGTATTCGGTATTAATTTGACGCTTAGCATCAGAGTCGGAGAAAAACCTCTTTTATATGGGAAAGACAGGAAAGAGCCGGCATGGCAATCACTTCGATACGCGGATTTAACGACATACTTCCGGGCCCTAGCGGACAGTGGAGGTGGATAGAGGAGAGCGCCTTTTCGCTCTTCGCGCTCTACGGCTTCGCAGAGATTCGGGTTCCTGTTGTGGAGAAGACCGAGCTTTTTTGTCGCTCTATCGGCGAGACCACCGACATTGTCGAAAAAGAGATGTATACCTTCCCGGACCGCCGGGGCGACTCGATGACGCTAAGGCCCGAGGGCACTGCGAGCGTCGTTAGGGCCTACATCGAGCGCAAGCTCTATACTGCTCCCGTTGCAAAGCTCTGCTACTCAGGCCCCATGTTCAGGTATGAGCGGCCTCAGAAGGGGCGCTACCGCCAGTTCTACCAGATAGGCGCCGAGGTTCTCGGAGACCCCAGTCCGGGCGCAGATGCCGAGACGCTCGAGATGTTGATGAGGTACTTCGCCGACTTGGGGGTCAAGGGCGCGGAGTTGAAGATAAACTCTCTTGGTTGCCCAGAGTGCAGGCCGGCGTATAAAGAGAGGCTCTTAGAGTTCTTGAAGAGTAAGGCGGATGCGCTCTGCGAGAACTGCAAGAGGCGCATAGGAGCCAATCCGCTGCGCGCGCTAGATTGCAAGAGCCC
>JADFVP010000127.1 GCA_015222595.1 Pseudomonadota bacterium | reverse complement strand
TTTTCGGTATGCCTGCCGGGTGTCCGCCTGTTTTGGGTATTCCGGCCGGGTGTCCGCCGCCGCCGTTTCCTGGTGTGTTTCCGCCCATGTTTGAGTCTCCTTTTCTTATGCTTTTTTTTTATGCCGCCAAAAAATGAATTGCGGCGTAGGTTCCGTCTATATCAATCTGTCTTAAAGCAAAAGCTTAAGCGCTGCGCCGGTGTCGGGGCTATCTGCCGAGTACCCGTGCCGCCTCTTTAGAGAAGTAGGTGATTATTATATCCGCCCCTGCCCTCTTTATAGAGAGAAGCGACTCCATCATCGACCTCTCTCCGTCCATCCAGCCCTTCGCTTCTGCGGCCTTTAGCATCGAGAACTCTCCAGATACGTTGTACGCGGCTGTAGGGTACTCGAACTGCTCTTTGATCCTTCTGATTATATCGAGGTACGGCAGCGCAGGTTTTACCATTACAATGTCTGCGCCCTCTTCTATGTCGAGCGCTACCTCGCGCATCGCCTCGTTCGTGTTGGCAGGGTCCATCTGGTAGGTGCGGCGGTCTCCGAACTGGGGAACCGACTCTGCCGCGTCTCTGAACGGGCCGTAGAAGGCCGAAGAGTACTTGGCCGCGTAGCTCATAAGCGGGATGTGGTCGAAGCCGCTGGTGTCGAGCGCCGTGCGTATGGCCCCCACTCTGCCGTCCATCATGTCCGAGGGCGCAACAAGGTCTGCGCCCGCTTCTGCGTGACTTAACGCCTCACGAGCGAGAAGTTCGAGCGTCGAGTCGTTGTCAACGTCCTGGTTCTTTATAATTCCGCAGTGGCCGTGCGAGGTGTATTCGCAC
This sequence comes from Pseudomonadota bacterium, assembly GCA_015222595.1. GTDB lineage: Bacteria > Desulfobacterota > GWC2-55-46 > GWC2-55-46 > JADFVP01 > JADFVP01. The sequence continues at coordinate 5,867 of JADFVP010000127.1, read as the reverse complement.
ATGCAGACGTCGGTCATTACCATTATGTCGGGTGCCGCGTCCTTTATCGCCTTAATGGCCGACTGCACGGGGCCATCGGCATCAAAGGCGCTGCTTCCTACTTCGTCTTTATGTTCGGGTATGCCAAAGAGTATAACGCCGGGGATTCCGAGCGACGCGATCTCTTTCGCTTCCGCCTCAAGCTTGTCTACCGAGAGCTGGTAGTGGCCGGGCATCGACTTTATTTCTATTTTTTTATCTTTGCCGTAGGTAATAAAGAGCGGCAGAATGAGATCGTCCGTGGTGAGCGTGGTCTCGCGAACGAGCCTTCTCATCGTCTCGGAGTTACGAAGTCTGCGCGGTCTGTAGGCCGGAAAGTTCATGTGTTCTGCTCTTTCGTTTATAGTCTCTACTTCTTATAGTACTTTTCCATTGCCGTTGTCAGGCCGGGTATGGTGTACTCTTTAGCCATCACGCCGACCGTAAAGCCGAGCTCTTTGGCCGTTGCAGCGGTTACCGGCCCTATGCAGGCTATAAGAGAATCCTTTACCAGCTCCGCTGCCTCGCCCTTCTTAAACATGGCGGCAAAGTTAGTAACGGTAGAGGACGACGTAAAGGTAACGGCATCTATTTCGCCCGCTAAGAACCTCTCGCGCACCTCTTTAGCCCCGGAGCGCGGACGGATGGTCTTGTAGACCGGAACCACGTCTATTTTGCCTCCGAGCCTACTAATCTCTATCGGCAGAATTTCGCGCGCCTTCAGTGCTCGGGGCAAAAGAAATTTCTTGCCCTTTATACCGCGCTTCCCGAAGGCCTCCAGAACGCCCTCGGCGATAAACTTTTTCGGCACCAGATCGACGCCGATACCGAGCGCTTTTACCGCTGCTGCGGTCTGCGGGCCTATGGCGCAGAGCTTTACGCCTTTTAGTTCCCTTATGTCTAGGCCGAGCTTGTGCAGACGCTCAATAAAATATTTTACACCATTTGCACTCGTAAAGATAGCCCAGTCGTAGGTAGAGAGCCTCTTGACGGAGCGGTCGAACTCTTTCCAGCTAGGCGGCGCAACCGTCTTAATCGTAGGAAAATTAACGGGTTCTGCGCCCCTGTTTTCTAATACGGCAGTAAAGCTGCCGGCCTGCTCTGCGGTTCTGGTGACGAGTACGCGTTTGGCGAAGAGCGGTCTCGACTCGAACCAGTCGAGCTTTGTTCTAAGGGTAACCACCTCTCCGACGACTATAACCATCGGCGGCAGCATTCCGGCGTCTTTAGATAATTGCACTACATCGCCCAATGTTCCGGTTGCGCTCTGCTGCCGGGTCATCGTGCCCCAGCGTACAAGGGCCACCGGGGTTGCGGGGTCCCAGCCGTTGGCCAGGAGTTTTTTCTGTATGAGCGGAAGGTTCTTCCATCCCATTAAGAAGACGAGCGTGCCGCGCCCTGTGCTGAGACGGTCCCAGGCAATGTTGGTGCGCTCCTTTATCGGGTCTTCCTGACCGGTAATGAATGTTACGGCGCTCGAAAACTCGCGGTGCGTAAGCGGAATTCCCGCAAATGCCGGGGCGGCAATGGCCGAAGTCACCCCCGGAATCACCTCGAAACAGAGCCCCGCGTCTACTATCGCCTCGGCCTCTTCTGCGCCGCGTCCGAAGATAAAGGGGTCTCCGCCCTTTAGCCGCGCTACGGTTTTGCCGCTCTTTGCCTTGCGGATCATAAGAGCGGTTATCTCTTTTTGCGTTATTACGTTCGTTGCGCCCTTCTTGCCGACGTAGATCCGCTCGGCTTTGGTGCTCGCGTAGTCGAGCAGCCGGGACGAGGCTAAAAAGTCGTAGATTACGCAGTCTGCGGCCTTTATGGCCTCTACGCCCTTTATCGTAATCAGCGCCGGGTCTCCGGGGCCTGCGCCTATAAGGAATATTGTGCCTTTTGCCATTCGTTTCTGTTGCCTCTTGTCTCTTTGTGCCAACTCTTCTCGTGTGCGTTATCTGCGTTCACATAGATACGCGGCCGGAAGAGACCGACTCTAAATAGTATAGATTACGCGGATTAAGAAGTCTCTAATCCAACATTATAAAAGTTTAATTGATTTCGGGTACTTTGGACTATACCAGAAAAGGCATGCGGAGCGCAAACCCGGCGGGCACAAAATCGGAGCCCAGTACTCTGACGTTGAAGAGTTGGTGCGGGGGAGTCAGTTCTTGACTCTGCTCTCGGTCAGGCCCTCTTTAATTAAGGTGTCGAGCACCGAGAGCATTGAGCCGTGGTAGAGCGGGTGGGCGACAATCGCCTCGGAGGTGCTGACAATGTTGAGCGCCATGGCTGCGTAGCGCTCTGCCCACTGCCCTCTCTCCTTACTTCTCTTGTCGTCAGTATCGGTTTCTGGTTTGCCTATTCTTAGCGAAAGAGAGAGCAGGAAGGAGGCCGTAGCCGCGTTGCCCGACGGAGTGTCGTTGTCGAAGAGGTCGCGTACGCGCACAAAGAGCCCGTTAGAGTCTTCGGAGTTTGGGGAGTTTGGAGAGTCTGGGGAGTTTATAGCAGAGTCGAAGAAGCGGCCGGAGATTTCGCTGTTGCCCGTCTCCGCGCTTTCGCTATCATAGAAGAGGTCTATCAGCTCTTCTGCTATGCGCTCGGCCTCGCCGAGCCACCTGCTGCTGTTCTCTTGCCCGCTTTCTGTTGAGCCTTTGCACTCGGCTCTATCTAGAGCGAGTAGCGCAGAGCCTAAGAGCGCGTAATCTTCGAGGCCCGCCGTGGCCTCAGACATCTCGCCCAGATGGTACCTCCTCAGCCTGCCGGTAGAGTCTCGAAGCGAAGATAAGAGAAAGTCGGCGCACTGGGTAGCGGCCCTTAGAAGGTCCTCTCTATCTAGAATAACCGCAGCAGTTGCAAAGGCCTCTATGGCAAGCGCGTTCCACGCGACTATTATCTTTTTGTCCTTGGCCGGGGCGGTTCTCTTTGTCCTCACTTCAAGAAGCGGCGCATGAAGAGCGGCTATTTCGGGGTCAACTCTTTCGTCGGGCGCTTTTTTCAGGGCGCGAAGCGTATTGGCCCCCTCGAAGTTGCCCTCCTCCGTTACTGAGTAGTAGTCGATAAAACGGGCGGCGTCTTCATGGGACAGTACCTCTTTGATCTCGTCCGGGCTCCAGACGTAGTACGTGCCCTCGACGCCCCCTGAGTCAGCGTCCTCTGCAGCGTAAAACCCGCCTTCTTTAGAGAGCATCTCCCGCATAAGGTACTCAGCCGTGTTTGTGGCAGCGTCTTTGTAGAGTTCCATTCCTGTTGCTTCAAAGGCGAGCGCGTAGAGCCCGGTCAGCTGGGCGTTGTCGTAAAGCATCTTCTCAAAGTGCGGCACGCCCCAGGCGGCATCTACCGTGTAGCGGTGAAAGCCCCCGCCGAGAGCGTCGTAGAGTCCGCCAGAGGCCATTGCCGAGAGGCTGCTTGTAGCGATGCCGAGCGCGGTTTCAATATCGGGCTCAGTGCCAGTGTCGGTGTTTCCGGAAGCCGGGCTCTGTCTCTTCAACTCTCTCGTTATATGGTTAAGAAGGAATTTTAGAAAGATTGCGTGCGGAAATTTCATGCTGTGGCCGAAGCCGCCGTGAACTGGATCGAAGTGTTCGGAAGCAGAAGAGAGCGCGCCCGTGATAATAGAGCTTGAGAGGCGGAGCTTCTCGGACTCGCACTCTGGGGTAAGCGCGCCAAGTATCTGCCCCTTTACCCGCAGAAGGCCCTCTTTGTTATCCTTGTAGGCCGAGGTAACGGTAGCGAGCACCGACTTGAATGACGGCATGCCGTGGGCCGGAATCGGCGGAAAGTAGGTGCCCCCGTAGAAGGGTACTCCGTCAGGAGTGGCAAAGACGGTTAGCGGCCAGCCGCCCTGCCCTGTCAGCGCCTGAACAGCCTTCATGTAGAGAGAGTCTATGTCCGGGTTCTCCTCGCGGTCAACTTTTATGTTGATGAAGTGCTCGTTCATTATTGCCGCTGTCTCGGAGTCTTCGAACGACTCTTTGGCCATTACGTGGCACCAGTGGCAGGTGGAGTAGCCGATGGAGATGAGCATCGGTTTGTCCTCGGCCTTTGCTCTGTCCCTTGCACTCTTCGACCATGGGTGCCAGTCGACCGGGTTCTTGGCATGCTGTTTTAGGTATGGGCTTATTTCGTTATTTAGGTGATTCATACTCTCTATTTCCTGTTTCGAGCTCTATTTTGTCGGTTTTACCTGGAAAAAATCCGCTATTTACCGTTTTTGACGATATTGCCTTCTATCTGTTGAAAACCCCCCACCCGGTTTTTCAGGTGGGGGGGAGGGGGGGTAGGCAGAAAATATTTGGTATGAAGATCCTGCCTAATTAAAGTCTATAGTAAAAATAGGAAAGCGCAACAAGGCACTGAAATCTTTTTTGTGCACCGATTATTACGCCGCAATTTTGTTATAATAGTAGTATAAGAGTGGAGTAGTGAAGAGGTGTTTCTATTGGAAATATAGGCTGGAAGTATAGGCGGAGTTAGAGACGGAGGTCTGCAATGGAGAAGAAGGTTCTGGTTCCGCTTGCGCCCGGCTTTGAAGAGATTGAGGCGCTGGCTGTCGTAGATATTTTGCGCCGTGCCGGCGCGACCGTTTTGGTGGCAGGCATTGGGGACGGAATAGTAACGGGAAGAAGCGCCGTGCATGTCGTCCCGGACGTTCGGCTTGACGAGGTGTACGAAGAAGAGTTCGATATGGTGGTTCTGCCCGGCGGCGCGCCGGGTACCGAGAACCTGAAGAAGGACGAGCGCGTTAAAGAGGTGGTCCGAAGGCTTTTTGAAGAGGGCAAGTACGTAACTGCCATCTGCGCGGCCCCTACGGTGCTCAGTGCGATTGGCCTGATAGAGAAGAAGAGGGTGACGTGCCACCCGTCGGTCGTGGGCGACATGTGCAGGTCGGAGTATGTGAACGAGCGCGTTGTGGTAGATGGGCAGTTGATAACGAGTCAGGGGCCGGGCACGGCAATAGAGTTCGCTTATGCGCTCGTCGAAGCTCTTTACGGCGCAGAGAAAGTTGCGGAGATAAACACCGGCGTGCTTGCGCCCACTCCGCGTGGGGCGTGAATCGATTGCGAGGTTTTCGGGGTGGGCGTACCCGGGCGGTATCAACCGGCTCTGAGGCTCAAGCTCAATAAAAATAGAGGGGGCAATATGACAGAACAGAAAGATGGACGAGGCATAGAGGATTGGGATCAGTTCTACCGCGATACCGAGATAGAGCAGATGCCGTGGTTTCACGACGCAATAGACCCGGACCTCGAAGAGGCTTTAGACTCGCTCGGTATAACTGGCGGCAATGCGCTCGACGTTGGCACGGGCCCCGGTACTCAGGCGATAGCGTTGGCAGAGCGGGGCCTTTCTGTAACGGCTACCGATCTCTCGGAGTCTGCGGTCAAGAAGGCGCACCTTAGGGCAACAGGCGCAGGCGTCGAGATAGACTTTCGCGTGGACAATATTCTGTCGAGTACGCTCGGCGAGTTCTACGACGTACTCTTCGACCGGGGTTGCTTCCATACGCTCGACCCGGAGAGCAGACAGGAGTACGTAGAGAGAGTGGCGGGGCTGCTGGCTCCGAAAGGTTATCTTTTCCTGAAGTGCTTTAGCCACCTTGAGACTATGGAGGAGGGGCCGTTTCGTTTCTCTCCTGAAGAGATACGCGGGTACTTTGGCAAAGAGTTCGAGGTCGTCTCGATAAAAGAGACCGTCTACCACGGCACGCTCGACCCGGAGCCAAAGGCGCTCTTTAGCGTGCTGAGAAGAAAGTAGGTAAGAGACTGGGGTGCTCCGCGCACGGCGAGAATTCATTACGAAGTTCGGGGGCTGGCGTACCCGGGTGGTATCAACCGGGTCGGTGGCTCAAGCTCAATAAGAAC
>JADFVP010000126.1 GCA_015222595.1 Pseudomonadota bacterium | reverse complement strand
GTGCCCCCCCCCTCTCCGGTCTTCTGCGACAGATACCACTCCTATTGGAAATAAATCGATTCGTCTGATTTACTTGACACGACCCTCATGCTACAGTAGCTTACTCAGAACTTACTTATACCAATCAAACCAAATTGTTGTCAGGCGTTAATAGCAGCTGAAAATAGCGCCTTTACAGGAGCCGTTCATGAGCAGCAGCATCTCACTCATCGATAATATTATAATCGTTGTATACATTGTACTGACCACAGCTTTTGGCGCCTGGTTCGTCAAACGAAGCGACAGTATGAAGGGCTTTACGCTTGCCGGAAAAGTAATTCCCGGCTGGTCGATCGGCCTCTCTTTGATGGCGACCTACTTGAGCAGCATCAGCTTTCTGGCCAATCCTGGAAAGAGTTATGCCTCTGACTGGCGACCTTTTGTCTTCTCGCTCACTCTGCCTATTGCCATCTGGATAGCCGCCAGATGGTTTATTCCTCTATACCGCAATAATGTTAAAACAACGGCATACGAATATCTGGAACAACGTTTCAGTCTGTGGGCAAGACTGTATATGGGCACGGCTTATATTCTGTTGCAGATAGGCCGTTTTGCCGTGGTGCTCTACCTCACTGCACTGGCTCTGGCAGCGCTGCTCGATATCAGGATCGAAATCTTGATCCTTCTTCTCGGCCTTTTAACCATCATCTATACCCTGCTCGGCGGTTTTGCCGCAGTTATCTGGACGGATGTGGTGCAATCCGTGGTTCTGTTGTTCGGTGGTCTGCTCTGCCTTATCTTGTTGCTCAACAACATGCCCGGCGGTTGGGAGCAGCTTCAAGCTACGGCAAGCAGCGAACATAAATTTGCTCTCGGTCCAATGGACTTCGACCTGATGGTTCAAGGTTTTTGGGTCATCTTTATCTTTGGCATCGTTGAAAATTTAAAGAACTTCTCTGTCGATCAAAATTATGTGCAACGTTTTTTATCCGCGCCATCAGAGGCCGAAGCGAAGAAGTCCTTGTGGCTCGGCGGCCTGTTGTATATTCCAGTTTCGGCACTCTTTTTTATGATTGGTACCGCCCTTTTTGTCTATTACCTTAACAGCGCACCCGCAGACCTGCCGAGCAAAGCCGACCAGATATTTCCTTACTTCATCGTACATGAACTTCCTGTAGGATTGGTCGGTCTTGTAATCGCAGGCGTGCTGGCTGCCGGTATGAGCACACTGGATTCATCGCTAAATAGCTCTGCGACTGTCTTCACCATCGATTTTTACAAACGTGTTTTCAACCGCAATGCAGATGATAGGGCGCAGTTAAAGATCATCCGTATAACTACGGCCGTAATCGGCGTGATTGCGACACTAGCCAGTCTGGTAATGATTAATGCCAAAACTGCGCTTGATGTCTGGTGGCAAATATCCGCCATCTTCGGCGGAGGTATGCTGGGGCTCTTTTTATCCGCCATATTGATTCCGAAATTACGGTCCACTCAGGCGATGATAGCAGTAATAACAGGCGTGGTTTTTGTTGCCTGGGCGAGCGCAACAAAATTCTGGTTCACTCAGTCAGGCTTTGGTTTCCCTCTGCACACGATGATGGTCGGCGTTGTGGGAACTCTGCTCACGATTTTAACCGCCTACCTTTTGCAGCGGTTCTCAAAAGCTTAATACAGAGCACGCATGAAAAGGCCCGACCCTGAATGCCGTACCAATCTGTAACCTACAGAGCACAAAAAAAGGCCCGAACCTCAAAGGGTTCGAACCTCTCTAATAACCTGCAAATCTCTCTAATAAAGCTGTAGGGGGCGTTAATGACCGGAACTCTCCCCCCTCTCCGGGCTCGAGATTAGATCACGAGATCGACCTGCTGAACGGTTCCGCCTCCCGAGTACTCGCCGAGCGAATCTTCACTCAAATAGACGCTCGTTCTTCTCACCTCGCCAAGAAGAGTGTTCTCGGCATCTTTTATCGAGAAGGCGGTGTCGGTGTACTTAAGATAAATAGCCCCGATGCCGACCTCTTTCAGGCTCAGAAGCCTGTCCTCACCGTCGGGGCCCTCTACAGCTACGCGAAGCAGATTGTAGACCGGGTCGGACTCGTCTATCCAGTAGTTCTCGTCAGCGTCGTGCGCGGCAAGCTCGGTAAAGCCATTGCCCGAAGTCGGGCCAAATAGCTCTGCGCCGTTATTGGCCACGCCGTCACGGTTCTTGTCGTAGACCAGCAGCCCGCTTCCGGCACTCGGCAACGACACTGCCTCTTCTATGCCGTCGGAGTCGAGGTCGAAGAGACGCTTGTCCGTAGAGAGCGTAGTACCGCCGGAACCGAAGTTCACTACCAGCGGATCGACAAGAACGCCGTCGCCTGCGGCAAAGTCCACCGTGGTCTCGGAGTAGTGCGAACGAGACATGCGGAGCTTTATATCGAAACCGCGCTCGACTCCGTCGGCGGTCATAACCGTTCCGCCGGCCCTGAAGAGCAGGTGCTGCTCCTCTGAAACTATTTCTCTGTAATGGTACTCAACGCCCCAGCCGACGCGCTCTGCGTCCGGGTCTTGGGCCTCATCCGCCTTATGTATCTCTGTGCCCTCAACCTCTGCGTCTTCGGCATTGGCCTTCGGCAGATCCATTATCTTTATCTTGCGCCCTGTCATCGCCTCTATTAGAAGCTTGTAGGTGTAGAGGTTGCCAATGGGGTCCGGCTCAACATTCTCCTCTTTGCCGCCCTCGCTGCCTAGCGCCTTGGGCAGACCGGCTAGAAGAGCGAGCGCCTCTGCGGTAATTTCAACGCGGTCGAGCACGCGGGGCCCGTTCACAGAGGAGAGCGCACCATTAATAGAGTCAACAAGGTTTGAGGCCGGTCTGTCAGAGCCAAGCTCTAAGCCTCCAATGTCTGCGACCGGCCCCTTACCAACCCAAGCGCGCACAGACTCTGTACTCTCGTGTGCCTTAACGAGACTAGAGTCTGAAAATAACGAAACCCCTGAACTTTCTATTATCAAAATCTTACTCCTCTATCAAAATCATTTACCTCTGCTTATCAGTCATATCGGACAACAGCACACAAAACTTAAATCTAAGAGTATAGACCTTGCACCTGCTGTGGCACGGCCAAAGGGGCGCACCACCTACCCTATCATCCAAAGGACTACGCGGCATAGACCAAAGGACTACTAAAGCAATCCACCAAAGGACCGATAGGTAGATTAATCGAACAAATAACAGAACCGGAACAGGAGAGAGAGACTGATGGCGTACTTTGAGTGGAACAACGACCTGAGCGTGGGTGTCGACCTTTTTGACTCTCACCACAAAAAACTTGTAAGCCTTATTAACGAGCTTCACAACGCAATGAGTAACGGCAAGGGCAAAGAGGTGGTAGCCGATACCGTGGTGGAGCTTGCCATGTATACCGAGTACCATTTTGCCGAGGAGGAGCTTCGGATGGCGAGGGCCAACTACCCCGGCCTAGAAGCGCACAAGTTGGAGCATGCGGCCTTTACTCGACAGGTGGTGGACTTCATAGCCCGGCTCGACGCCGGCAGCGCCACGCTCTCTATAAAGATGATGCGCTTTCTCAGCCACTGGCTCTGCGCCCACATAAAGAAGACGGACAAGAAGTACGCCGTGGCTATTACGAATACGAAAGTTGCCTGAAAGATCTTCCTGGGGGAACTGTTCTCCACCACCGTCGCGGACTTGCGATACCTAGTCGTCGCAGCTCTACACAGACGGAGAACGCAAGAAGAGCTTGTCGGTCTGCCGGAACAACGGCGGACAGGCAAGCTCTTTCTGCTTTCGGCTCAGAGCGTGCATTAGGCCTTAGCTATTCGCTCTTGGCAACGCTCGCCTCAATTGCGCACTTGGTGCCCTGCTCATCTATATTAACGAAGGTAATATTGGTATCGAAGACCAGCTCTTCGGTGCCGAGTTCGATAGAGTCGGAGTAGACCTTTACGTTGTAGCTTACCGAAGTGCGCCCCTGTTTAATACGGTTTATATCGAACTTCAAGACCGACCCCAGTTTGATGGATTGCCTGAAGACGACGTTTTCTAGCCCGATGGTCACGAACCGGTGGCCCCTGAAGTCGAGGTTGGCGGTTATGTAGGCGTACTCGTCCACCCAGTGGAGGAGGTAGCCGCCAAAGAGGTAGCCGTAGTGGTTCAGGTGTTCGGGAAGAACGAGTTTGTGGTTTATCATTATGTACGACCTGCAAATTGAAAGAAAAGAGAAGATAAAAGGGGCGGAGCGTAAAAGCCCCGCCCCCAAACAGACTAAAAGAGTACCGCTTAGACCTGTACGTACTTTGCCGCCGGAACCCCGCAGACAGGGCAGTTATCGGGAGCCGAGCCGAGCTCTATGTGGCCGCAGACCGGGCAGAGGTAGACCTCTGTGGCAGATATGTCCTCGCCTTTTTCAGCCGCCTCCAACGCCAGTTTGTAGAGCGTTGCGTGAACCTCCTCGGTCTTAAGGGCAAAGTCGAACATGCGCGACGCCTTGTGCCCCGTGGCCTCGGCCTCGGTAAGCATCGGCGGATACATCTTTGTAAACTCGAAGGTCTCGCCCTCTATCGCGGCCTTAAGGTTGTCGGCAGTAGAGCCGACGCCGTCTAGCGCGCCAAAGTGTCCCTCGGCGTGTATACGCTCCGCCTCGGCGGTGGTGCGAAAGAGACGCGCGATGTTAGGCAGCCCCTCCCGCTCGGCCTTCTTGGCAAATGCGCGGTACTTCTGATTGGCCTGGCTCTCGCCTGCAAAGGCCTCTTTAAGATCGTCCTCGGTCTTAGACATACTTATTCCCCCCATTTATAAAATCAATTTTTAGTGGTTGCTGTACCCTAAATCTATCTCAAATAGGCGGAGGTGTCAAAGGCTCTGTGTGTAGGTGGTGAATACTGCTAGAAGAGGGCGGCGGCATGCGGACTTCACCTACAAGTCCGCACTTTATGGGTAGACTTTTTTTATCTATTACCAAAGAAGTATTACACCTTCTTTACCTAACCACACTCTACAGGAGCATTTTCTGAATTATTTTTAATTTTGCTCAAAAAAGAGTATCTAAGCACATCCTATAAAATACAATTAACCCCCAAAAGTGATAAACCCCTAAATCAGTGTAAAAAATCTTTACACCAGCACCCTATCCTAACAAGCTGAACTCTCTAGACTTTTTGGGTGCTATAGCTCACTATATGTTGAGCTTTTTTACACTTTTGCTACCTAACCAGGACAGCTTACTTCTAATTGCGCTACACTTAACCAAGTAAATCAGGTAGTTAGGATTGGGTAAATATATGGCATATATGTTGCATTCTTATTTATTATACAAAGATCACTTAGTCATGAGAAATTAAAAATAGAAACCGGAGGAGGTAAGGTATGAAAAAGTTGTTAGTCTCACTATGTATTATGGCTATATTTCTTGTAACTGCTGTGGACAGGGCTAACGCATCCTCCATTGCATTGGATATAGACGATAGCACAGGAAGCTTTGCTGATAATGCCGACTGGACTTTGGGATTTTCCTTTAACGTGCTGTCGGACATCACAGTAACAGGGCTCGGTCTGTATGACTACTTACAGGACGGCTTGATCAACTCACACGACGTAGCTCTCTGGGACAGTACAGGTACTCAGCTCGCCATGACGACTGTAGGCAGCGGAACCTCCGGCACCCTTGACGGTAATTTTCGCTTCGCGGCTATTACCGGCGTAGACCTGCTTGCTGGCAGCCTGTACTATGTAGGAGCGCACTACCAGGGCCCCGGCGACGATGTATGGGTTGAAGATCCTGCATCTTTCTCCACGATTGCAGAGATATCTTACGATTCCCGCCGTTATGACACTGGATGGCAGTGGAACACTTTAGCCGGCAGTGGAGCAACCGGATACTTTGGTGCCAGTTTCCAGGCGGCCGCCACTTCAGTTCCGGAACCCTCTACCTTGCTCCTTCTCGGAAGCGGTCTTGTAGGGCTTGGGTTTGTGAGAAGACGGTTCAAGAGATAGCATCTAAATAGTAGCAAGTTCCAAAGCCCACTGGCCTTATGGTTGGTGGGCTTTTTGTTTATTTCCGGTAGAAATATTGTGTATGGAGGTCGGGTTGAAAATTGCGGACTACAGGAAGTACTCTTGATCTTGAAGTGGGACTATTTTTGAATGAAGAGTGGAAGCCGCCCCTACCTGACCAACGACCCCGTAAGTTTTTTGGCGGTTATATTGTGGCGGGCCAGATACTCGGCGATTCCGTCTACTATCTTCTCGGCAGCAGCCGGGTCCACGAAGCTCGCGGTTCCGACCTGTACGGCGCTCGCCCCGGCTATCATGAACTGTATGGCGTCTCCAGCCTCCATTATGCCGCCTATGCCGACCACGGGCACGCTAACGGCATTATAGACCTCGTTCACCATGCGCACCGCAATCGGGCGAATCGCAGGGCCGGAGAGGCCGCCTATGCCTCTTGCTATCACGGGTGTGCGTTTCTCTATATCTATCACCATGCCGGGTATCGTGTTTATGAGCGAGATGGCGTCGCTGCCTGCGTCCTCTACCGCGCGGGCCATCCCAGCTATGTCGGCCACAACAGGAGACAGCTTCGTTATTACAGGCAGCGTTGTGGCTTTGCGCACGGCGCGTACCACCTTGGCGGCTTCTTTCGGATTGACGCCAAAGCTCATGCCGCCCTTTTTTACGTTCGGGCACGAGATATTTATTTCTATCGCATGCACACCGGCAGCTTCGTTCAGCTTGCGCGTAACCGTTACGTAGTCGGCTATGGACTCGCCGAAGATGTTGGCGATAACGCGCGTACGAACCTTGCGGAGCTTCGGCAGTTTTTCTTCTATAAAGGCATCTACCCCGACGTTTTGAAGGCCGATGGCGTTCAGCATACCGCACGGGGTTTCGACTATGCGCGGGCCGGGGTTTCCGGGGCGCGGTTTCGGAGACAGGCCCTTGACGACCACGCCGCCGAGGCGGGCAAGGTCTAAGTAAGGGGCGAACTCAAGGCCGTAGCCGAAGGTGCCCGAAGCGGTCATTACCGGATTGGCGAGCTTTAGCCCGCCGAGGTTTACCCGCATAGACGGTGCTTTCGTGCTCTTTTTTTTGGGGCTTCTTTTTACGCCCTTTTTACTCTTTGGTCTGTCCGCACTCATAATAAAAACCTCATCGATATGCCGATAAAAATGTCACTTTAAAAAATTCTACTGCAAGCCCCTGAAGTTCGCGCTCAAAATAAAAACTTCACCGCAAGCCCGTGATGCTCTCGCTCAAAAAGAAGAGCTGCCATGAGCCCCTGATGCTCTCGCTCAAAACTAAAGGTTCTCCCACTCTATGTCGCTGCCTTTAAAGACCGGCCCGTCAGAGCAGACCATTGCGTACTCTGGTGGGCGACCCGGCCTCGGTTCGTGCGGCACGCCCTTGACCGCGCAGCCGAGGCAGACCCCGATGCCGCACGCCATGCTTCGCTCTAGCGATACGTACGCTTCGACCCCGGCGGCCTCTGCAACCGCAGTAACAGCGCGGAGCATCCCTGTCGGGCCGCAGGCATAGACGACGGAGCTTTCGCTCTTTTCTTTTAAAAGCTCTTTTTTTAGTAAGTCGGTCACGAGCCCCTTGGTGCCGACGCTGCCGTCTTCGGTGGCTATTTCGATTCTGCACTTTAAAGCCTTAAAGTCGCGGGCCAACGCCCGAGCCTCAACGCCGCGCGCGCCGACTATGAGCGTAGAGTCTCTGCCCAGCTTCTTAGCCAGAAGGTAGAACGGGGCCGTGCCGACGCTGCCGGCGACCATTATAAGTTTCTGTTTTTTTGATGGAAGAGGAAAGCCGTTGCCTATGGGGCCGAGAATTCCTACGGAGTCTCCGACAACGCGGGCGGCAAGAAGAGCAGTGCCGCGACCGACCACGGAGTAGAGCACCTCTATGCCGCTGCCCTTGAACGCGCCGGTGGACTTAACAGACTTGGAGCTGAGCACCTTATAGACGCCGAAGGGACGGCGAAGGAGCGGGTCTAAAGAGTCGGAGACGCGGAGCATGACGAACTGTCCGGGCAGAACCGAGACGCCCTTCCACTCAAGCCCGATAGTAAAGAGGCCCGGGGCAAGCTCTCTATTATATAATACCTTTGAGGTGATCGATTCCATAACTGCAGACACCTATTCAGTTCTTTCTGCTTTAATGGCCGGGGCCGGATGTATCAGATATATTCGTTAAAGACAAGGCGCATCACTATCGCGTCTTCGTCTCCGTAGTACTTTTTGCGCTCGTACGACTCTTTGAAGTTCAGCTGCCGGTAGAGTTCCTTGGCGGCGACGTTAGACTTTCTGACCTCTAAAAAGACATCGTCCACCCTGGACGCCTTCATCATGTCGAGCACAAGGCGCATGACGTAGAGCCCGAGGCCCTGCCGCCTGAAAGTCTCTGCAATGGTCAGGTTCAGTATATGGGCCTCGCCGTAGACTACCCAGAAGACGACGTACCCGGCAAAGACATGACGCCCTTTGTGCTCGCCGGTGAGCGAGTACATGAACGCAATAGGGTTGTCGAGTTCCTTCTCGAAGTGCACCCTTGTCCAGGGCCTGTCGTAGGCCTCTTTCTCAATGTCGAGAACAGAGTCGATATCGGGTTCGGTCATCGGGTGAAGCTTACGACCGGAGAGTTTGTCTTTATCGGCTTGCAAGATAAATAAGGTCGATTAGTTTGGCCGCGTTTGGTTGAATACGCAACCGCGAGTTAGAAAGGGGGCTCTGTCGAGACGGTATCGAGCCGGGTATAAGAAGCCACGTCCGACCCGGCGGAACTCTTGTTGTTAGTGGCAAAGAGTATGTGCCAGAAGTCGATTTTCTTTAGCATGTACTTCTTGTAGACATTGAGCCCGGACCTCTTTATGAACTCGTTCAGGCACAGATCATTACTCCAGCCGATTCGTTCACAGATCGGGTTCAGGAACTTCTCTCCGGCCTCTACAATCCTGTTGCGGCTCTTGAAGTGGTTCACAATAACTATCTGGCCGTTGGCCTTGCAGACCCGCTTAACCTCGTCCATAACCATGTACGGATCTGGCACCACGGAGACCACGTGGGAGATGAAGACCTTGTCGAAAGAGTCGTCATCGAAGCCGACCTTCATCGCGTCCATGCTGAGAACCTTTATGTTGCTGTAGCTGTTCTCGTCTATCTTCTCTTTCGCCTTCTTTAACATTGCGGTAGAGAGGTCTATGCCGACCACGGTACAGAACTTCGGGTACTCAGAGAGCGCAAGGCCGGTGCCGACGCCGACATCTAAAACCCTGTCGCCGGGCTTTATATCCATGTAGTTGATAGCGTGTTTAATTCTCGGATAGAAGAAGCGCTTGAAGAGCGCGTCGTAGATGTCCGAGTAAGCGCCGTAAACCTTCTGTATGGCATGGTGTTCCAACTCTCAACCTCGCATTTGTATTTTAGATCGAAGCCTTAGCCTGCAAAAAATCTCAATAGAAGGCCGATAGCGATACAAGTATATCTCAACGGGGGGCTCTGCACAATCCTTTTCGTCAAAAAAATGTTACAAAAAGTGCTATGCCCGGCCCCCTGCAGACAGCCTGCGTACGGTTATTGGCCCCTGTTCGGCCCGCCGCGCACCCCCTTTATCTTTATATCCGCGCTCACGCGCCCGCGCCACTCGTTCAGGCCGGTCGTAAAGGCCACCCCGTAGTCCTCACCTTCTAGCGGATGGAGAGCGGCCATGTTGAACGCTATCGCCTTGCGCTCATAGCCGTTCTGGGAGAGCTGCACCCGCAGGTGCTTGTCTTTTAGTATCTCCGTTCTCTCTATAGTCGTTCCCTCTACGTACAAGAGCGGCTCTTTGTTGCCCATGCCGAAAGGGGCGAGCCGCCCAAGCTCTGTTGCAAAGGCGACATCTATTGCCGAGAGCTCGACCCCGGCGTCGAGGTTCAGCTCTCCGACGAGATCGTCGTCGGTAAGGGTTGAGTTGAAGTGCTCTGTAAAGGCGGCCCTGAACTCCTCTATTCGGCCCTTCTCTAACGTCAGTCCTGCGGCTGCCCTGTGGCCGCCAAAGCGCGTAAGGAGGTCTGCGCAGACGCCGAGCGCACCGACAACGTCAACGGATTTAACACTCCTGACCGAGCCCTTGCCTATATCGCCATCCACGGCTATCATCGCCACCGGACGCGAGTACCGCTCGACCAGACGAGAGGCCACGATGCCTATAACGCCCGGATGCCAACTCTCGCTGCTGAGCACCATAGCGCGGTTTTCATTCATCTTTGTCCGCTCTACCTCTTCTATCGCCTCGGCCAGTATGCGCGCCTCTAGCTCTCGCCGGGCCAGGTTTTCGGTCTCCAGCCTTTCAGCTAATACTTTTGCTTCGCGCGCGTCGTCGGTCACGAGCAGCTTGTACGCTATGGTCGCGCTCGCAACGCGCCCCGCCGCATTGATCCTTGGGCCTATCTTAAAACCGATCGCACCCGAGTCCACGGCGCCGGGCTCCACCCCCGCGCTCTCCATCAAGGCTTTTAGTCCCGGCCTTTTGGCTCCAGCCAATACTTTAAGACCTAAATGGACAAGTATGCGGTTCTCGTCCACCAAAGGCACCATATCGGCTACCGTGCCCACTGCCACAAGGTCGAGGTACTGAGAGAGGTTCGGCTCTTTACGCACACCCCCATCAGCAAAGTAACCGAGGTCTCTAAGGCGAGCGCGAAGAGCTATGACAAGGTTGAAGGCGACCCCGACGCCTGAGAGGCCCTTGAAGGGAAACTCGCACCCCTGTTGCTTCGGATTGATTGTTGCGAACGCTTCAGGAGGCGGGCCGTCTGGAAGTTCATGGTGGTCGGTGATTATTACGTCGAGTCCTAGAGCCTCTGCGCGCGCCACCTCGGCGTGGTTGGTAG
>JADFVP010000018.1 GCA_015222595.1 Pseudomonadota bacterium | reverse complement strand
TCGCGCCTGACGGCTACTATGGTGGTGCTCCTTATTCCGGCCCTGTTGGCTCTGTACACTTAAATCTCCTCTGTAACTTCTGTAATGGTAGTAGGTTTTACCGCCCCACACAATCTGCCAATAGCACAGTCTGTCGAATATAAACCTGCCTCAGGCAATGGTGGGCACTGCCCACCCTACAAAATCTTTCCTCTTGAACTTTTTAATTCTTTCAATAAGGTCTTGGGTATCGTCAGTGCCCTTACTCCCCAACCTACAAAAGCAACACAACAAATAGACCAACAAAACATTATCCTAGCTGTACCTAATACAGACCTGCCGCAGGCAGTTCATTTCAGCCGCGCCTTTGGGTGCGCCTTGTCGTACGCCTCCATGAGGGTGTCTATGCCGACGCGCGCGTACCGTTGCGTGGTCGAGAGCTTTGCGTGGCCGAGCATCTCTTGAATGGTTCTCAAATCCACACCGGCGTCCAAGAGGTGCGTTGCAAAGCTGTGGCGAAGCGTATGCGGCGTCGGGGCCTTGGCTATGCCGCTCTGCACTGTGTACTTCTTTACCGCCCTCTGCACCGACCTCTCATTGAGGCGTGCGCCCTTCGAGTTCACAAAGAGCGGGCTGTTAGGCCCTGCGCTGCCTGTGCCTACTTTACTAAGATAGTGCCGTAAAGACTCTATGGCAAGCTCGCCAAGGAAAGCGACGCGCTCCTTGCCGCCCTTACCGAAGACACGTACGGTGCCTTCCGTAATATCTAAATTCTTATGGTCTAAGCCCGTAAGCTCGCTGACGCGTATGCCCGACGAGTAGAGCAGCTCTAAAATAGCGAGATCGCGGAGCGCGGTCACTCTCTCCGCACCCCCCTTGCCTCTTTTGCTCTTCTCGGCCAGAGCCTTCGGTACGTCCAATAGCTCGCCGACCTCTTCTACGCTCAACACGGTCGGCAAGTACGACCCGGCCTTCGGGGTCGGCATCAGCTCTGCCGGATTGGCGCGCACCACGCCGCGTTTAATAAGAAAGCGAAAGAACGACCGTATTGCCGAGAGTTTGCGCGCTACCGTTACCTTCTTGTTCTTACCATAGAGGGCGTATAGGTAAGAGCGGACTGCGTCTAGCCCTATTGAGTCTACGGAAATGTCGCCTTTAGAAACTGACCCGTCTTTTTCGCTCTTATTGAGCAGAAAGAGGCGAAACTGCGCAAGGTCTCTTCTGTAGGCAGCACGCGTATGGGTGCTCACGTTGCGCTCAACCTCTAAGTATTGCATGAAGTCGTCGATCCGGGCCTGCATAAGAAGCCTCTATCTTTTAATTACACGCCTCTGCCAGGCAGCATAAAGAGCGAACAATCGTAAGGAACTTATACCACTTAAGGGGTAGGGCTTCAATCTAAAACCGACTGCCGACAATATAGCACCTGCCAAGACTGGTAGCCACCCCTGCTATCATCTAAAGACCTGATGCCTAGTGAATGATAGAGCCTATGCGGCCCCCTCGCACCCATTTTTTGCTACCGTCCCACGACCAGTAGATGATAAAGGCCTTGCCCTTGATGTCCTTTATAGGCACGGGGCCCCAGAAGCGCGAGTCGTAGCTCCGCTCGCGGTTGTCGCCCATGGCAAAGACGTTGCCTTCGGGCACTTTATAGGGGCCGAAGTTGTTGGCGCGCTCGTCCACCTCTTCGTACCCGCGCACCTTGTGCACCCCATAGGGGTCGTCCACCTTCTTGCCGTTCACGTAGATTATGCGGTTACGCACCTCTATTGTGTCGCCCGGCAGGGCTACCGTCCGTTTTATATAGTCCTTGTGCCGGTCTCCGGGAAAACGGAAGACTATTATGTCGCCGCGCTCGACAGCGCCCCAGGTATTGACCAGCGTCGTAGAGAAGAACGGAACCGTTACGCCCAGAACCTGTATCATGGCCGGGTACGGCATCTGTATGCCGTAGGCGAACTTGGAGACTATAAGGTGGTCGCCAACCAGCAGCGTATCTTCCATCGAGCCCGATGGGATCTTAAAGGCCTGTATCACAAAGGTGCGTATGAAGAGCGCAAGGAGGATGGCAATAACAATCGCCTCTATCGTCTCTCTTGTAGCCCGCTTCTTCTTCTCAGGCTTGCCATTCTTGTCAAGTACGGGGCCTTTGGACTTCAGTTCGTCTTTTTTGTCTTCTGTTGCCATATAAGCCTGTCTATCTCACTCTTCTTTTTAACCGTTGTCATTAATAATATAACCAAAGTATCGGTCAGCCGCTATCAGGTAACCTTCAGCACCGCAAGAAATGCCTCCTGCGGAAGCTCTACCCTGCCGACCGACTTCATCCGTTTCTTGCCTTCCTTCTGCTTCTCAATAAGTTTTCTCTTTCTGGTAATATCTCCGCCGTAGCACTTGGCCGTGACGTTCTTGCGCATTGCGCGCACACTCTCGCGCGCAACAACTCTACTTCCTATAGCCGCCTGAATAACAACCTCGAACATCTGGCGCGGTATAATCTCCTTCATCTTTCCGACCAGATCCTTGCCACGGTCAAAGGCCTTCTCTTTAGGCACGATAAGAGAGAGCGCGTCTACACTCTCGCCGTTTATAAGTATATCGAGCTTCACGAGCTTAGAGACCCTGAAATCAAGATACTCGTAATCCATAGAGGCGTAGCCCTTGCTGAGTGTCTTCAATCTGTCGTAGAAGTCCATGACGACTTCGTTAAGCGGCAGCTCGTACGTTACGAGCACACGCGAGGTGGTCAGGAACTTTATCTCCTTCTGTATCCCGCGCTTGGACTCGCAGAGCGTAAGAATGGAGCCAAGAAACTCTGAGGGCACATGGAGAGAGGCCTCTATAAAGGGCTCCTCCACAAAATCTATCTTCTGCGCCGGGGGCAGTTCCGACGGGTTTTCTACATAGACCTGCTCTCCGTCTACTTTAGTAACCCTGTAGGCGACAGTAGGCGCGGTGGTAATGAGTTCGAGGTCGTACTCGCGCTCGAGCCTTTCTTGTATAATCTCCATATGGAAGAGGCCCAGAAAGCCGCACCTGAAGCCGAAACCGAGCGCAAGCGAGGTCTCCGGCTCGAAGGAGAAGGAGGAGTCGTTCAGGCGGAGCTTAACCACCGCCTCCTTAAGGTCTTCGTACTGCTTGGAGTCCACCGGGTAGAGCCCGCTAAAGACCATCGCCTTGGCGGCCTTGTAGCCGGGCAACGGCTCAGGCGTAGGGTTTTCCGCTCCTGTTATAGTGTCTCCGACATTGGTGTCGCGTACCTCTCTAACGCCCGCCACAACGAAACCGGCTTCCCCGGGGCCAAGATCCTTGGTCTCCAGCGCCTGAGGGGTAAAGACACCTACGGAGTCTACGTCGAACTCCTTGCCCGTGGCCATAAAGCGTATCTTCATCCCCTTCTTCAACACGCCCTCTATTATCCGCACCTGCACTATAACCCCCTGATACTTGTCGTACCAGCAGTCGTATACAAGGGCCTTGAGCGGCACGTCTGTCTCGCCCTCCGGCGGAGGTACCAGATGAACAATCGCTTCGAGAGTCTCTTTTATGCCTATCCCCTCCTTGGCGCTGACTAAAAGGGCGTCCGAGGCATCGAGCCCCAAGACCTCCTCTATCTCGGCCTTAATTCTATCGGGCTCGGCAGAGGGCAGGTCAATCTTGTTGAGTATCGGCACTATCTCAAGGCCAACGTCAATTGCGGTATATAGATGCGCGACCGTCTGGGCCTCAACACCCTGAGAGGCATCGACTATCAAGAGCGCACCCTCGCACGCTGAGAGCGAGCGGCTGACCTCGTAACTAAAGTCCACGTGTCCGGGGGTGTCTATGAGGTTGAAGATATACTCAACACCGTCATCGCCCGTGTACTGAAGGCGCGCAGACTGGGCCTTGATGGTCACGCCGCGCTCGCGCTCAAGGTCCATCTTATCGAGCACCTGCTCCTTCATCTCGCGCTTGGTGATCGCCCCCGTGTACTCGAGCAACCGGTCGGAGAGCGTGCTCTTGCCGTGGTCGATGTGGGCAATTATCGAAAAATTACGTATTCTTTCCTTGTCAATCACTTAAGAGTCCCTCTTTTCCCTCAAAAGAAGCCACGCGGTTGCGCAGCAGGCAAAACTTGCCATTTTAAAGCCAACAAAAAACCAATCTAACATTTTAATCTATCGACAGGAGCTTGTCAAAAGGGATTTTACCTCGCAAGGGGTAAAAGCGCCCATACCGCGGGCATAATCAAGCAGCCGCAGATGAGCGGGACAGACACAGGCGTAACCTGCTATACTGTAAAGAGTATGGCGGACAGCAGAGAAGAAAACCTGAAGGAGTTGATCGCTCCGGTTGAGATAGAGCGCATAGTCGAGCGGCTGGCCCGCGAGATTGAGCGCGACTACCGGGGACAAAACCCGTTGCTCGTCTGCGCGCTAAAAGGGGCGGTGGTCTTTCTGGCCGACCTTATGCGCGCGCTCGACATGGAGTTCAACATAGACTTCATACAGCCCTCTTGCTACCCTACCGGCAAAACGCCTAAGACAAACGTCACGATAAAGAAGGACATAACGACAAATATCACCGGGCGCGACGTAATTATAGTGGAGGACATTATAGACCGTGGCAAGAGCGCTCGCGCGGTAACGGAGTACCTGCTTAAAAGCGCGCCGGCCTCGATAAAGGTAGCAACGCTGCTGCTGCGCGAGAGCGCGGACGAAGAGCCGTACTGGCCGCACTACGTCGGCACGCGCATACCGGACGGCTTTGTCGTCGGCTACGGCATGGACCACAGCGAAATGTACCGGGGCCTAAAAGGGGTTTATATTCTGGAGGGGCTATGATCTACCCAACCACCTCTTGGGCTTACCCTCCAAACCCTCCTATGGAAATCCATGCAATGGAGGGGCTATGAACACCCCAAAGAACACCCAAGGCACGCCCTCTTCCCTGCCCCCTCTGCCAAACGTAATAACGGCGCTTCTCTCGCCCTCCGCCTACCCCGACTATACAGTGACGGTGGAGCTCATTCAGACGCACATCTCCTACGTTCTGCTAACCGACTCGTTCGCCTACAAGATAAAGAAGCCGGTGGACTTCGGTTTTCTCGACTTCACCACGCTCGACAAGAGACGCCACTTCTGTACTGAAGAGGTACGGCTCAACCGGCGACTCGCCCCTGGCCTCTACCTTGGGGTTGTAGAGGTCAGAGAGCAGAGCGGTTCGTACTCTATAGACTTGGCTACAGAAAACGGGCAGAGCGACGGCTCTACAGTAGTCGAGTACGCTGTGAAGATGAAGAGGATCCCTAAGGGCGTCACTTTAGAAGAGAGAATAGAAGACGGATCCGTTACGCCCGAACTTATAAGGAACGTCGGGGCGCGGATAGCGCGTTTTCACGATAGCGAAGCCGAGACCAGCGAGCGAATATCCGCCTACGGAGCCCCGGAGGTAATAAAAGAGAATACGGACGAAAATTTTTCTCAGACCGAGAGCTTTATTACTGCCGGGATCATCCCCGAAGAGACCTTTAACTTCTTAAAAACGTACACCGACACCTTCCTCGCCGAGCACGGAGACCTCTTCAGAGCGCGCGTCACGGGCGGCTTTATACGCGACTGCCACGGCGACATCCACGCCGAGCATGTAATACTTCCCGACAAGGGTGAAATAGAAATCTTCGACTGCATCGAGTTCTCCGAACGGTTCCGGTTCGGAGACACAGTCTCGGAAACGGCCTTTCTTTCTATGGACCTCGACTTTCGCGGACGACCCGACCTCGCTACCGTTTTAGAAGAGAGCTACTTTCTAAAAACTGACGACTCCGCCCAAACCTCCGGCGGAAGAGCGCTCCTGAACTTCTACAAGACCTACCGCGCCTACATTCGCGGCAAGGTAGAGGTATTAAAGTACAACGAGTCCGAGGTATCTGAGACCGAGCGGGCAGAGGCGCTCTTCAACGCTCGACACCACTTTTACCTGGCCGCGCGCTATGCCGGCAACTGTGCAGGCAGCGAATGCGCACGGCCTGCGCTTATAATAGTCCGTGGCCTTTCGGGCACAGGCAAGAGCACGGTGGCTGTAAAACTCGCGCGGCTGACAGGTGCCGAACTCGTAAGCTCAGACCGCGTAAGAAAAGAGATCGCCGGGCTCGACGCCTCGGCCCACAGCTACGCCCCGGACTCCGAGGGCATCTACTCAACCGACTTCACTGAGAGGACGTACGCGGAAATGGAACGAAAAGCAACGGAGGTTCTGGCCAGAGGGGTAAGCTGCGTACTCGACGCAACCTACTCCAGCCGTGCCCATATTGAGACAGCAAGAGAAGCCGCCCAAAACTACGACTTCCATATAATAGAGTGTACTGTCCATGAAGAGGTGGCTATTGAGCGCATAGAGAGGCGGGCGGCAAAAGCGCGCGTTCCGGGTTCAACAGCATCGGACGCAACTGTAGATATCTACCGTAAACAGAAAGAGCGCTTCGAGAGTATGGGGAGTGACACTGCCGACACGAAAGTTGCCAAAATAGACACGTCGCTTGACGAGTGCGCGGTTTTCGCTTCTATTGCCACAGAAATTTTTGGTTGAGGCCAAAGAGTGTATGTGGTTAAATTCGTATTATGAATAGATCTATAGTACTGGTTAGCGGCGGGCTCGACAGCGCCGTAACAGCGGCAATAGCGGTCAAAAAGAGCGACGCAGCCTTTCTGCACGTCAACTACGGCCAGAGAACCGAAGAGCGCGAACTGGAGGCCTTTAACGCCATTGCCGACTATTTTAAAGTACAGACACGCCTTGTGGCCGACATAACCTACCTCGCGAAGATCGGCGGCAGCGCCCTTACCGACACCGCAATAGAGGTTCCGACGGAGGTGAGCCCAGAGGGCGTCATACCCGTTACCTATGTGCCGTTTAGAAACGCGCACCTGCTAGCCATTGCGGTATCGTGGGCAGAGGTGATAGGAGCTAAAGAGATATACATAGGGGCCGTAGAGGAGGATGCGAGCGGTTATCCGGACTGTCGCCGCGAGTTCTTCGACTCTTTCGAGACGACCATAGCGCTCGGCACAAAGCCGGTCGCGGCGCACGAACGCCCTATTCACATAGCTACGCCGATCATAGACCGGCGAAAATCCGAGATCATAAAAACAGGCGTAGAACTCGGCGCGCCGCTCGACCTTACATGGTCGTGCTACTCTGACAGCCACGCAGCATGCGGAGTCTGCGAGTCTTGCACCCTCAGGCTCAAGGCCTTTAAAGAGGCCGGAATAGAAGACTCCATAACTTACGCCCCTTAGAATCGCACCGCAGTCAAGATAATAAAAATGAAAGGGAGGGAACAATGACCTTCAACGAATTTCTCAAGATCAAAAAAGAGATAGACCCCGAGGGCGCAGACCTGACGGAGCTGATGGATGAGCACTACGACGAGTACATGGCCTACCTGCTGACGATAAAGGACGGCTGCGGAACCGACCAGTAGAGTTTGCCGAAAAGACCGAGAGCAGTGAACGCGGGCGGCGGGCGCTTTTTCGCCTGCCCCTTACACCTTTCACTTTCGACCATTGAAAAATGCTGAAACCGAAGAGCTACATAGAGACGGAGGCCGAGAGGCTGAGCCCGTTCGCCGTAAAGAGCGCCGAGACGCGAGGCCGGCGGCACGCCGAGACCGAGCACCCGTTCAGGAGCCCGTTTCAGCGCGACCGCGACCGCATTATCCACTGCGGCGCATTCCGGCGGCTCGAATACAAGACTCAGGTCTTCGTCTACCACGAAGGCGACCACTACCGTACGCGCCTTACGCACTCCATAGAGGTTGCCCAGATATCGCGCACCATTGCGCGCGCCCTCGGCCTCAATGAAGACCTCGCAGAGGCCATTGCTCTTGCGCACGACCTCGGCCACCCGCCCTTTGGCCACTCCGGCGAAGCGATACTCAACAAGTTGATGAAAGAGCACGGCGGCTTTGAGCACAACAACCAAAGTCTCCGCATTGTCGAACAGCTCGAGCAGAGATACCCCGGCTTCAACGGTCTCAACCTGACATGGGAGGTGCGCGAGGGAATAGCAAAGCACAGCACCGAGCACGACAACCCGACCACCGGCAAGGAGTATGAAGACGACCTCTCTTCATGCCTCGAAGCGCAGATAGTAGACATGGCGGATGAAATAGCCTACAACAACCACGACATAGACGACGGCCTGTACTCGGCCATGATAACCAGCGCAGATCTATCGAAGGTGGAGCTGTGGCAGAGGAACTTTGAACAAACAGTGCGGGAGTGCCCCAATGAAAGCTTCAGGGTACAGACCTACCAGACGATAATAAAGATAATAAACTCTCAGGTTACCGATCTTGTAGAGACGGTCATGGAATACATAGAGGCCGAAGGAATTGCCTCGGTTAACGACGTCAGGCAGCGCGACAAAGTTGTAGCACGCTTTAGCGAGAAGATGAAAACTGAGAATATAGAGCTTAAGAAGTTTCTCAACAACAAGCTCTACAAGCACCATAGAGTAATACGGATGGCGCACAAGGCCGAGCGCATACTGAGCGAACTCTTCGGCGCATACGAGTCGCAGCCACGGCTTCTGCCGCCGAGTACTGCCAGCGTAATAGAGAGCGACCTTGAGAACAAGCAGAGAGTCATCTGCGACTACATAGCCGGAATGACCGACCGGTTCGCCCTCGAAGAGTACAAGAAGCTCTTCGATCCGTTTGAGAAGGTCTAGCGAATTTTTTCTATAAACAGAGCCGTCTCTACAAGGCCGGGCAACGGAAGCGCCACTACCGGGCCACTACTCAGCCACTACTTTTATGATCAACTCCCTTAACAGATATAACAAGCTCTCGGCCCTGCTGCTCTACCTTGTGCTGATAGCGGTAGCGTACGGCCCCGTGCTCTTTGGCGCCCGCTCGCTCGCCCCGGCTCTTCTACAGC
>JADFVP010000125.1 GCA_015222595.1 Pseudomonadota bacterium | reverse complement strand
TTTGAGAGCAGCAGTCTATTACAATAACTTCGACGTACGCGTCGAAGAGGTGGAGCGTCCTGTTATCGGCGACGGCGAACTTCTCGTAAAGATTGTTGCGAGCGGAATCTGCGGCAGCGATGTCATGGAGTGGTACCGCATAAAGAAGGCCCCGATTGTGCTCGGCCACGAGATAGCCGGTGTGATCGAAGAGGTTGGCGCGGGCGTGGAGCGGTTCAAAGTGGGAGAGCGTGTAACCGTTGCCCACCATGTGCCGTGCAACACCTGCCGGTACTGCCTCCGGGGCGAGCACTCGGTCTGCGACACCTTGCGCTCCACCAACTTCGATCCCGGCGGTTTTGCCGAGTACATTCGCGTACCGGCGATAAACGTAGACAGGGGCACGTTTGTTCTGCCCGACTCTATGAGCTTCGAAGAGGGAACTTTCTCTGAGCCCTTGGGGTGCGTGCTGCGCGGCCTTACGCGCTCTGGTATGGCGCCCGGCAAGAGCGTACTCGTTATCGGGTCCGGCATGTCCGGGCTCTTGCATATACGGCTCGCAAGGGCGCTTGGCGCTTCTGTTGTTATGGCCACGGATATTTCCGACTTTAGAAAAGAGGCGGCGCGGGTGTCGGGGGCAGACCTCGTGATAGACGCCGCAGAAGATGTGCCATCTGTGGTCAAAGAGTTCATGGGCGGCAGAGGCGCTGATGGCGCTGATATTGTGGTGCTCTGCGCTCCGGTTGACTCTGCTATCGCACAAGCCTTTGCCAGTGTGGACAGAGCCGGCTCTATTCTGCTCTTTGCGCCCAAAGAGCCGGGCGAGACCTACCCGGTCGATCTCTTTGATCTATGGAAAGATAACATTACGCTCGTAAACTCTTACGCCTCGCCCCCGGCCGATACTCTTGCGGCAATAGAGCTGATAGCGAACAAGAGGGTAGAGGTGGCCGATCTTGTGACCGATCGTCTGCCGCTCTCTGAAGCCTCCGACGCCTTTGCCCTTGCAAGCACCGGAGGCAAGTCGATAAAGGTCATAATAGAGCCTCACCCCTGCTCCGCGCAGGGCGAAGATTGAGTTACGGGTTTTCGGGGTTTGCGTGCTGAGCAGGGGCATACAGGCTACCGGTGTACGCGCTTAATAGAAACGGCGCAAGCCGCGCGTAGGGCGTATTCAGCGGGTACTTTGTGGTCTGAAAATTTTAGATGGAGCAGACTCTTTTATATGAAAAAGTTCGGCATAATAGTAAAGGTCGGCAGTGCAGAGGCCGCAAAGCTTGGCTCAGAGATAGCCGCGTGGCTTGTGTCGAAAGAGATTGAGGTCTTTACCGAGACCACGACACCGGGGGCCGTTGCGCCCGCCACGGAGCTTGCTCCCGAAGAGCTTGCCGCTACGGTAGATAACATGGTGGTGCTCGGCGGAGACGGTACCATGCTCCACGCCGCGCGCATGCTTAACGGAAGAAAGGTTCCTATAGTCGGAGTAAACATGGGCGGGCTCGGTTTCATGACCGCCGTTACCGTCGACGAGGCGATGCCGCTCTTGGAGAGCGTTGTTGCCGGAACCTTCAACGTAGAAGAGCGGATGATGCTCTCGGTTGAGCACCGCAGAGACGGCAAACTGATCTCGACGCACAGGATACTCAACGACGCCGTGGTCAAGAGCGCAGCTGCGCGCCTTATCAGGGTAGAGACTCGCATCAACGACGAGTACGTAACCACCTACAGGGCCGACGGCCTTATTGTCGCAACCCCTACGGGCTCTACCGCCTACTCTCTCTCTTCGGCAGGCCCGATTCTCTACCCGACCATCCACTCTATTATAGTAGTGCCTATCTGCCCATTTAACCTGACCAACCGTCCTGTTGTAATACCAGACTGGATGAGTATCGATATTAAGGTCTGCCCGGAGCAGGAGAATATCGTTCTGATAATGGATGGCCAGGTCGATGTCGATATAGTCTGCAACGACCTGATCTCTATCAAGAGGTCTGCAGAGTCCGTCTATCTCGTTAAGTACGAAGGCAAGAGCTACTTCGATATCTTAAGAGAGAGGCTGATGTGGGAGGTCAAGGTAGACAAGGAGAGCTGATCTCTGTTCTGCCGTTTTCTTGCGTCCTGTTCCGCACCCCGTCACTTCCTTCTATCTTGCCGGGCAATAAAAAGTATCGGTATATGCCAAATGCTCCTAGAACTTCGCATAAAGAACTTTGCAATTATAGATAAGCTCTCGCTCTCTTTCGGGCCTGCGCTCAATATCTTTACCGGTGAGACTGGCGCGGGAAAATCAATAGTAATAGACGCAATCTCTTTGATACTCGGAGACAGGGCGAGCGGAGACCTCATTAGAGCCGACACCGAAGAGGCCGAGGTAGAGGCGCTCTTCGATATAACGGGTGCGCCCGGCACTGCAAGCGTTCTGGAGGCCGCAGGCATAGAGGCCGCTGAAGAACTGGTGATAAAACGGGTGGTGCAGCGAACGGGCAGGAACAGGATCTATATAAACGGATCGCTGGCGACCCTTGTAACGCTCGGCGAGGTGGGACGCTCTTTAATAGATGTCTACGGACAGAGCGAGCACCAGAGCCTTACGAGGCCTGAAGAGCATATAGAACTGCTCGACGCGTTTGCCGGACTTAAGGGGCCGGGCAAACTTCGTGAAGAGATGGGCACTGCGTACTCTGAACTAAGAGAGCGCAGGGCCGAGTACGACTCGCTCGTAAAGGGCGCAGGGGAGCTAGAGCGAAGAGCGGAACTGCTCAGGTACGCCTCTGATGAAATTGCGGACGCGGAGCTTGCGAGCGGCGAAGAGGTTGAACTTAAGGCTGAGAAAGAGCGGCTCGGTAACGCCGGCAAGATAAAGAGCGCGGTAGTCGAGGCGCAGAGCGGGCTCTATGACGACTCCGGGGCGATAGTCGAGCGGCTCGGCGCGTTGCTCGCTCCTTTAAAGGAGGCGGCCGGTTTCGACCCCCGTTTAAAGAGTAGCGCCGAGAGTGTCGAAGAGGCTTTATACGGATTAGAAGACGCTGCTAATACGCTTCGCGATCTCGCCGACTCGATAGGCGAGGAGCCGGAGAGGCTCGACGAAATACTCGACCGGATCGATCTTATCGGTAAGCTGATAAAGAAGTACGGCCCGGACATAGACGCGGTTCTGGCGCATAAGGCGACGGTAGACGCAGAGCTTGCGAGTCTCGGCGAGTCGGAAGCGGAGACCGCGTCGGCAGAGGCGGCTTTAAAGGAAGCGGGTGAGCGGGCCTCTGGAATCGCCACGGAGCTATCGAAGGCGCGGAGCAAGGGCGCTGGGCAGCTAAAGAGCCTGGTAGAGACTGAACTCGGTGATCTCGGTATGGAGGCCGCGCTCTTCGATATTAAGATAGAGGCTGTTGTCGATAAGGAGAATGCAAAAGAGAGCGCACCCGGTAACGAGAGTGCGCTCCGCATAGGCGAGAAGGGTTACGACAGGGTCTACTTTCTGCTGGCCCCGAACGCGGGCGAAGAGGCGAAGCCTTTGGCTCGGATCGCTTCAGGCGGAGAGCTTTCGAGAATAATGCTGGCTCTAAAGCGGGCCACCGTCTCGGCCACCGTAGCGACTCTTGTCTTCGATGAGGTAGACGCGGGCATAGGCGGGGCAACGGCGCAGACCGTAGGCTTTAAGCTCAAAGAGGTGGGAGAGCGGCAGCAGGTAATCTGCATAACGCACCTTCCGCAGATAGCCGCCTTTGCCGGTAAGCACTTTGGTGTTTCAAAGAGAGAGACCGAAGAGGGAAGAACGGTCTCTTCCGTGGTTGAGCTTGACCGGGCCGAGAAGGTGGAGCAGATTTCGCAGATGCTTGGCGGGCAGAACGTAACCGAGACTACGCGCAAGCATGCGGCAGAGCTGATAGAGGCCGCCCGGAGATAGTGCCGGGTTCCGTTTCCGGTCCTCTGTTGTTTGAATAAAGGTTTTAAATAATGGCATAAGTCTTATTAAGTGGTAGACTTGGTCTTAATAACTGGTAATGGGCGGCGAAGCGTGGAGAGTGTTGCTAACAAAGTACTGAGCGTCAGAAAGGCGCGCACCGATGATGCGTCCGAGATATTCTCAGTCGTAGCGCGCCATGCCGCGCGCGAGGTGATGCTCGAAAGAAGCATAGAGAACATCTACGATAATCTGCGCGACTTCTTTGTTGTCGATGCGGCGGTAGAAGGCGCAAGTGGCGTGGTCGGTGTCTGTTCGCTCCATATCTGGGGCTCGGAGCTTGCCGAGATTCGCTCTCTTGCGGTAGACCCATCGGCCTCCGGCGCGGGCATAGGCCGCTCGCTTGTGGAGGCCTGCATAGATGAGGCGCGCGCAATGGGGCTAAAGAAGCTCTTTGCCCTGACCTATGTTACAGGTTTCTTCGAGCACGTCGGCTTTCATGTTGAGGATAAGGCAGAGCTGCCGCAGAAGATTTGGGGCGACTGCGCAAAGTGCGCAAAGTTTCCGGTCTGCGACGAGACTGCCGTTGCCATAGATATTGTTTGAGTCTTTTAAGTTAACTCTTTCTCTTGAACGTAAAGAGAGTTTTGTGATGGAGGTACTTTCTGTATGACGCAGTCGGTTGGAGATGAACGTCTGGTGCGTTCGGTAGAGACGCTCTGCGAGATGGTCGCGGGTGAGGTGGACGCGTATGAAATATTCGTCTCTTGTGACGACGGTTTCAGCGTAGAGGCCGAGGGCGGTTCAGTAGACACCCTTAAGGCGCGGAGTAGTTCCGGTGTGGGCCTCAGAACGATACAAAAGGGAAGGCAGGGCTTCGGCTTTACCAATGTTCTCGACACCGATGCGCTAAAGTCGATGGTGGGCGATACGCTTTCGGGTAGTAAGAGCACGACGGTGGACGAGTACCTCGCGTTCTCTACCCCTGAGGCAGCTGGCGAGGGGCTCGACCTCAAGACCTTCGATACCACTGAAGCGACCACAGAGGCCGAGCGGATAGAGTGCGCGATCAGAATCGAAAAGAGCGCTCTGGACGTAGACCCCAGAGTGCAGCGCGTGCGCAAGGCCTCTTACTCCGAGAGCACCTCTTCGTCCAGAGTGGTCAACTCGAACGGGGTTGACGTGGCACAGAGCGCGACCTACTCTTCTGCTTCCGTTATGGCGGTTGCCGAAGAGGGCGGCGAGGCGCAGATGGGCTGGGACGTCGGGCTCTCGCACTCCGGCCACGGCATAGACCCGGAGGCCATCGGGGCCGGCGCCGCGAAGAATGCGCTCAGGATGCTCGGCGCCAGAAAGATAGAGACGGTAAAGTGCCCGGCGGTCATTGAGAACGTCGTTGTGTCGGAGCTGCTCGGCTCTCTGGCCGGCTCTTTTCTCGCCGACAACGTACACAAGAATAAATCTATGCTGAACGGAAAGCTCGGCAAGAAGGTAGCTTCGAGCGTGCTCAGCATTCACGACAATGCACTTATGGTCGGCGGGTGGGCTAGCTCGCTCTACGACGGCGAAGGGGTTCCTTGCCGCGACACGCCGCTAATGGTCGACGGAGTTGTCGAGGCGTTTCTGTACGACGGCTACTGGGCGCGGCGAGATTGTGCCGCTACGACCGGTTCTTCGTCCCGCTCCGGCTACAAGGGGCTCCCCTCTATCGGTTTCTCTAACCTCTATATTGAGGGCGGAGAGAAGAGTCTGGACGGGTTGCTCGCTGAAATACCCAAGGGGCTTTTAATTACGGAACTTCTCGGAGTGCATACCATCAATACGGTTAACGGAGACTTCTCTATAGGCGCTGCGGGTCTCTGGGTAGAGGGCGGAGAGCTTAAGTATCCCGTCAGAGGCATGGCGATCTCCGGCAACCTGCTCGAACTCTTCGGCCATGCGGCAGAGTGCGGTAGCGATCTCCGATTTATCGGCTCCATAGGAGCGCCGAGTATACTCTTTAACGAGATCGAGGCGAGTGGAACATAATGAGTGAGTCTAAAGGCATGGATAAAGAGGCCATACGCGAAACGCTTGCGAAGAACCCGCTCTTTAAGGGGCTCGACCCGTTCTACATAGACGACTTTATTCCTTCGGGCGAGGTGCAGGCGTGGCCCAAGGGCACGCAGGTTATCTCCGAGGGAGACAGCGGAGAGATAGTCTACTTTCTTCTTTCGGGCAGGGCAAAGGTTACGCTCTACGGCGAGGACGGCAGAGAGATAGTGCTCGCAGTGCTCGAGAGCGGCGAGATGTTCGGCGAGATGTCGATAATAGACGACAAGCCGCGCTCGGCAAATGTGGAGGCCGTACGCGATATAGAGTGTCTGGTTCTCAGCCGCGAGCGTTTTCTCGGCTTCCTCGCAAGTCACCACAGGGTATATATGATGTTTCTGGCCCACCTTACCGCGCGCCTCCGGGAGGCTACAAGAAAGATAGGCGGCCTCGCGTTACTCGATGTCTGCGGGCGCATAGCGCATACGCTTATCGGTATGGCCAAGGACGGGTCGAGGAACGCAGAGAACGTTATAGAGATAGAGAGGCCGACGCATGAAGAGCTGGCCGCGATGATCGGCTCTTCGCGCGAGGTTGTATCAAGGGCGCTTAAGAAGATGACGCAAGAGGGCTATATAAAGGTAGAGAAGCAGTCGATACTCCTGTATATGAACGATTAAGCAGAGCGGCCTGCTCTGTTCTGCTTGCCGGTATGGCTATAAGTTAATAAACTGTGCCGCAGTAGTAACCGAGTGTGACCGATGTCACTTAAATAATAGCTTCTTTTTTTGTATGATTACTGTGTAGACGGCTTCGTGGTCTGGCCCCGGATCGAGTTGGTTCGCCAGTCGTGTCGTCTCCTCATTTTTTGATGGTACTGCTGCTCAGGAATGTTTGAAAGAACGGCTGCATAAGGCCTTGACACTATTATAGGCTTTGTGCTAATTATTAGAGTGTTTCCCGGATATTTTTGCTTCACCAGCCGTTGCTCGAAGCCTTGCCGTGCAGACTTTTCAGTCTGTAGACTGAGAGTAGTACTGGTCTATGTTCTCCTTGCCTCTTTTCAAGGTGCATTTAGGGGTATGAAGTAAAGTGGTTCAAAGCCTGCTGTAGCAGTCTGTTCGTGACGAGGGCTTCTTTTTGAACCGGCTTCTAGGGCACAAAAACGGTTTTGAAAATACGGCCCCGGCTGAGGCGATGAATGGCCAGAGATTTAAACTCTAAAAAAAGCTTTAGTTTACAGCCTCTTTAGCCGATTGTAAGAAATGAGAGAGTTGCCGGTTTCGCTTCCATAGTAGCGGGCCGGAATTTAAAATAGAGAGAGTCGATCCTATGAGTGGTCGATTTGGAGCTTGTAGCGGTTGCAAAGTAGGCTCTTAAAATAATTTTTCAAAATGTTAATCAGGAGGCGTACCCATTGTCGAAGCGATACCTTTCATTCTTCGTTTTAACAAATGATGCTACCAGGTCGAGGCAGTACAAGATCGGGGTAGGACGGCTGAAGGCCTTTGGAACTCTCGGAGTTCTCTTCTCCCTTGTGCTGACTTTCGTGGTAATCGATTATGTTCGCCTAAGGGGCGACGTCTCCGAACTCGCAGGACTTAGGACCGAGAACACAGAGCAGAGAATCGAGCTTCAGTCCTTTACTACAAAGATAAAGAGCATGGAGACTCAGATCGTTAAGCTCAATGCCTTTGACCGTAAGCTGCGCATCATTGCCAATATCGAAGAGCCGAACCGTATAGGCTCCGGTGTGGCTATGAAGGGTGTGGGTGGCGGTTCGTCGGCAGGAGCCGAAAACTTCTTGATGACTCCGGCGGGCAAGGTGGACCAGTTGGTAGATCAGATGCGTTCGGAGATGAACGTACTTCAGGCCCAGGCCGATTCGCAGGAGTCTTCCTTCACCGAGCTTCAGGGACAGCTTATGAGCCAGACCTCGCTTCTCGCCTCGACCCCATCGGTCTGGCCGGTGCGCGGCTGGGTTACCTCTACTTTTGGCCAGAGAATTTCCCCATTCACCGGACTCCCGCATCAGCACAAGGGGCTCGATATTGCGAACCGTCACGGAAGCACCGTAAAGGCGCCGGCGGATGGTATAGTAGTTAAGGTCGCAAGAGAGAGAATACTCGGCAAGACTATTACCATAAAGCACGGCTACGGAACAAAGACGATCTACGGCCATCTCTCCAAGACTCTGGTGCGTGTCGGCCAGAAGGTCAAGAGGGGGCAGAAGATTGCCGCTACCGGAAGTACGGGTCGCTCCACCGGACCGCATCTGCACTATGCGGTAAAGGTAAACGGCGTAATGGTCAACCCGTCGAAGTATATTCTTAACTGATCCTCCAGATGTAGTTCTTATGCAACGAGCCAAGAATATGTCCCGCCGGTTGAGTGATCCCCGGCGGTTTTTTTATGGTTTTTTTTAAGGCTGGCGCGCTCGCCGGCATGTTAGCCTTTGTCTTTTGACGCAATAGAAGTTCCGGTCCCTTTGTGTTAATATAGCTCTCTGTTCGGGGCACGGCAAAAGAGTAGCGGTCATGCCAATTCCAGTAAGGCCAATAGGCCAATAGGCCAAAATAGGATAGAAGAGCATATGTTCAACAAAGTCTTAAAGAAGGTCTTCGGTAGCAGAAACGACCGGGAGATCAAACGCATAGAGCCGATAGTCGGCAAGGTCAACGCGCTGGAGTCCGGCATGCAGGCCGTTGCGGACGGCGGCTTCGTCTCTGTGACCGACGGGCTTAAGGGTCGGTTAGAGGCAGGTGAGTCTCTGGACGACATTATGCCTGAGGCCTTTGCAGCGGTGCGAGAGGTGGCGTGGAGAAAGGTCAAGATGCGCCACTTCGACGTTCAGCTCATAGGCGGCGCCGTGCTTCACGAGGGCAAGATATCGGAGATGAAGACAGGTGAGGGAAAGACCCTTGTGGCTACCCTTGCGCTCTACCTGAATGCGCTCTCCGGCAGGGGTGCGCACCTGGTTACCGTAAACGACTACCTTGCACGCAGAGATGCTGCATGGATGGGCCCGGTCTACCACGAGCTTGGTCTGTCTCTCGGCATTGTTCAGAACAACGGCAGCTTTCTGTTCGACCCTGCTCATACGGGCGAAGACGGCGCCGGGTACTACCACCTGAGGCCGATCGAAAGGCGCGAGGCGTACGACGCCGATATTCTCTATGGCACGAACAACGAGTACGGGTTCGACTACCTGAGAGACAATATGACCTTCTCTATAGAGGAGTGCGTGCAGCGCGAGTACAACTTCGCCATAGTCGACGAGGTGGACTCTATTCTTATCGATGAGGCGCGTACCCCGCTCATCATCTCCGGGCAGACCGAAGCCTCTACGGATAAGTATTATACGATAGACAAGGCGATGCCTTCGCTCGAAGTCGAGACCCATTTCACTCTTGACGAAAAGGGTAAGCAGGTTATTTTAACGGAAGAGGGTATAGAGAAGGTCGAGGAGTTGCTTGATGTGCCGAACCTCTATGACCCGAAGTACATAGACGTGCTCCACCATGTAAACCAGTCGCTGCGCGCGCATGTTCTTTTCTCTATCGATGTCGATTACGTCGTGAAGGACGGCTCCGTCATAATAGTTGACGAGTTTACCGGCAGGCTGATGGAGGGCCGCAGATGGAGCGACGGGCTTCATCAGGCTGTGGAGGCGAAGGAGAACGTCACGATAGAGAGCGAGAACCAGACGCTTGCGACCGTAACATTCCAGAACTTCTTCCGCATGTACGACAAGCTTGCAGGCATGACCGGAACGGCTGACACCGAAGCCGCCGAGTTCGCAGAGATTTACGGACTCGAAGTTATGGTCGTGCCGACCAATAAGCCGCTCGAAAGAACTGACTACCCGGACCTCGTCTACAGGTCTCCTAAAGAGAAGTTCGAAGCCGTTATAGCTGAGATAAAGGAGTGGAACGCCAAGGGCAGACCGGTGCTCGTCGGAACCATCTCTATTGACGACTCGGAGAAACTCTCCAGCATGTTAGTGAGTGAGGGCTTTCCGCACTCCGTTCTGAACGCCAAGCAGCATCAGGGCGAGGCAGCTATTGTCGCTCAGGCCGGGCGTCTAGGCTCGGTGACGCTGTCGACCAACATGGCCGGGCGTGGAACCGATATACTGCTCGGCGGAAACCCGGACTTCATGGCGGCAGAGAAGGCCGGGCTCGACGATACTACCGACGCTTACAAAGAGGCCTTTGCTGCGGCAAAAATAGTTTGCGATAAAGAGAAAGAGGAGGTTCTGGCACTCGGAGGACTTCATATAATAGGAACCGAGCGGCACGAGTCGCGCCGCATAGATAACCAGCTTCGCGGGCGTGCGGGCCGTCAGGGAGACCCCGGCTCTTCGCGTTTCTACCTTTCACTCGAAGATGATCTCATGCGGATATTCGGCTCTGACCGCATCGCTTCGCTCATGGACAAGATAGGCATGGGCGAGGGCGTGCCTATTGAACACGGTATGGTCTCAAGGGCGATAGAGGGCGCGCAGAAGAAGGTAGAGTCGCACAACTTCGACATAAGAAAGCATCTGCTAGAGTACGACGATGTTATGAACCAGCAAAGGGAGGTCGTCTACGGCTACCGCCGTCAGATACTTTTAAAGTCAGGGCTAAGAGAGATGCTCGGCGAGTTCTCTGCCGAGATATCAGATGAGATAGTAGATACCCACATCGAAGAGAAGTCGCATCCCGAAAACTGGGACGTCGCCGCATTGGGTGAAGCCGTCAATAATCAGTACGGCATAAAGATGACCGACGCGGAGTTCAAGGCGGTGGGGGATAATAGAAAGCTAGCGGATATGATTTCCGACCGGGCGGTTGCGGCCTATAACGAGCGCGTTGGGCTTGTCGGCGACGAGACCTTTGCGGAGTTTGAGCGGGTGATAATGCTCAACGCCGTAGACGGTATCTGGAAAGATCACCTGCTGAGCATGGACCACCTGAAGGGCGGTATCGGCCTCAGGGGCTACGGCCAGAAGAATCCGTTGCAGGAGTACAAGCGCGAGGGGTATGAACTCTTTGTCGATATGATAGGTCGCTTCAAGTCGGACGTTGTCGAAAAACTCTTCAAGGTTCAGATAACCACCGAAGAGCCGCCTGAGGAGAGCGCCGAGGCCAGGGAGCGCAGAGCCTTGCAGACCGGTGCTGTGGCCGGCAGGGGCGAGAGCCCTGTGGTTCCGATGCAGGAACCGGACGAAGACGAAGAAGCGGTGAAGGAAGAGCCAGTTAAGCGCGACGGCGACAAGGTCGGCAGAAACGACCCCTGTCCGTGCGGTTCGGGCAAGAAGTTCAAGAAGTGCTGCGGCGTTGTCCAGGTCTAAAGACACGGGGCTCTACAGTTCAGCCTCTTAGTTAGTATATATTTGCGCGGCGGCGTGTCACGTTCTTCCAGTCTCTGTTACCAGCTACCAATTTGATGTTCCAACCGTAATTTACTTAACCCGACAGTATAAAAGGTGTGACGATGTCCAAGCCAAAGGCTCCGTCCGTTAAAAAGCCGGGCCCAAAGAGACCTAAAGCCAAGTCCAAAGGGACAGCAAGGGTGGGCTCTATAGTCGATCGCCTTAAGGTCCCCGGCTTTCGGGCCTCCGGGATCTCAGCCGGCATAAAAGCAAAGCGCGGCGCGCTCGACCTTGCGCTAGTTATAAGCGACACCGAAGCTACGGTTGCCGGGGTCTTCACTACTTCGACCACCAAGGCGGCTTCTGTTATCCTGGATATCAAGAGGGTGCGTAAAGGTACTTCGCGCGGAGTTGTCGTTAACTCAGGGTGCGCCAACGCCTCGGTCGGCAAACTCGGCATGAAGACCTCGCTCTCCATGACAGGGGCCGTGGAGCGCGAACTAGGGGTTAAGAAGGGCTCGATACTGGTCTCTTCAACAGGAGTCATCGGTGTGCCTCTGCCCGAAGAGAAGATATTGAAGGCCGTACCGAAACTCGTCGGCGCTCTCTCGCCCGACGGACTGGGCCGTGCGGCAACGGCCATTATGACTACCGACATCTGGCCTAAGACCGTGGTCAAGAGGGCGCGCATAGGTGGCAAGATGATAACTGTCGCAGGAATTGCAAAGGGCGCCGGAATGATCGCGCCGAACATGGCAACTATGCTCGGGTACTTCTTTACCGACGCTGCAATTGGGAGCGCCGCACTCTCTTTAGCGCTAAAGAGCGCTGTGGCCGGGTCGTTCAACTCTATAGTAGTAGATAACGACACCTCGACCAACGATACTGTGCTCGCCTTTGCGAACGGTGTCAGCGGTTCGGAAGAAATAAAAAAAGGCACAGAGAACTTTGCCGCATTCGAGAAACTTCTCTCGGCACTCTCTTTAGAGCTTGCGCTGCTGATAGTGGCCGA
The DNA here is from genome assembly GCA_015222595.1 of Pseudomonadota bacterium. Lineage (GTDB taxonomy): Bacteria > Desulfobacterota > GWC2-55-46 > GWC2-55-46 > JADFVP01 > JADFVP01. Next base: position 1,083 of record JADFVP010000125.1, on the reverse strand, counting down.
CGGAGAGGGGGCTACGAAGGTTATAGAGATAGAGGTCAAGGGGGCCGCGAGCATGGCAAAGGCCGAACGCGCCGCGCGCTCGGTCGCGGAATCGCTTCTTGTAAAGACCGCCTTCTTCGGAGCCGACCCTAACTGGGGAAGGATCGTAATGGCGATAGGAAAGTCCGGCGTTAAGATCAAAGAGGAGAAACTCGACATCAGCCTTAACGGAGTCTGTGTGGCCAGGAACGGGCTCGACACCGGTGCGGAGGCTGAAGCTGCCGCCGCTATTACCGGGCCCGACGTTAAGGTCGTTATTTCGCTCAATATGGGCCCCGGGTCTGCGCGGCTCTGGACATCGGACATAGGTTACAGGTATATAGAGGTGAACTCGGCTTACAGGACTTGACAAGAGAGTGTCAAAGCAACTACTCTGTTGTTACGGTTCTTTGAGTTCGTACCGAATCGCTACTTGGGTTATATAAAGGAGGCAGTATGGAGATTCTTGCAAAGGAGGCCGACAGGTGGTTGAGGCAGGCCGAGTACGACTTTAAGGCTGCAGAGTGGACTCTACAGGGCGAGTTCTTCGCGCAGTGCACCTTTTGGGCTCAACAGGCCGCTGCCAAGGCCCTGCGCGGTTATCTCTTTCTACATAAAGAGGACGCTATTGCGACACGAAGCGTAGCCGACCTGCTCGACAGGGTTATGACGTACGAGGAGAGTTTCAAGGCTTTTGTAGGCGGCACGACAAGCCTCGACCTGTACTACAAGACGGCGCGCTTTCCTGATGCGCTGCCCGGCGGGATCCCTTCCGAGGTGATCTCTTCCAAAGACGCGATAGAAGCGGTAAAGCAGGCCTCGGACATTATCGAGATGGTCGAGATGAAGCGTAAAGAGTACCTGCCCGACACCCTGTAGCCGAGCGTGAAGGCGCGTGCGTCACTAACGCCCCGTGCCTGCTCTGTTAGGAGCGGCAACTGGCGCGTGAGCGATATTACAGTAAGGAAGGATCTTGCCTGATTATATTCTTTTATCCGTTCCTTTTATCTTCGGCGCTGTGATCGGCAGTTTTTTAAATGTCTGCATCTACCGGCTGCCGCGCTC
>JADFVP010000124.1 GCA_015222595.1 Pseudomonadota bacterium | reverse complement strand
CTCCGTTACCGTACTGTTCTCTAAACTCACATCGATCGTACCGCCGCTGGGCATTGCCTGTTTGGCATTGATTATCAGATTGTTTATAACTTGGCTTACCTGCCCTTTATCGACCTCTGCGGGCAACAGGTCGTCGGCAACAGAGAACGCGTACTTGACATTGGATCCGCGAAGACAGAATTTGCATGCCTCCTCTACCAGCCCCTCTACTTTACTTACCTCTTTAACAGGGTCTCCGCCCTTGGCAAAGGTCAGCAGCTGCTGCGTCAGCTCTTGCGCCTGCATTGCCGCCTTAGCCACCTCGCCGAGCCTATTGGAGGTCTCTGCGCCCTTGTCGGCCTTATACTCCATAAGGGATATGTTGCCGATAATGCCGGTTAAAAGATTGTTGAAATCGTGGGCTATGCCGCCTGCGAGCACTCCGAGGGACTCAAGCTTCTGCCCTTTTGCAAGCTCCTCTTCGAGCTGCTTTTGACTCGTTACGTCTTCGATTACTCCAACCCATTCGCGCAGCGTCCCGTCAGACTCCATCACAGGGGACGCATACACCTCGAAATCGCGATACTCACTCAACTGAGCGTTCCAGATACGCCCCGAAGCCTCGTAAAACACAAGCTCTTCACAGGCCTTCTTCCACCCTTCTAACACTCTGTCAACATCGTCAACATGGATCATACCAGTCCATCCGTACCCTTTGTGCTCGTTCCACGGTTGACCGGTAAACTTCTCCCACGAGTACTGCGGGGTCGTAAAACCGCCGGACTCATCAGTAGTCCAGATTATGGATGACGTGGCCTCTATCAGCGCCCGGTACTTTGACTCACTCTCCTTGAGCTTCTCTTCAGCCAATTTAAGCTCGGTTATATCCTGAGTAATGCCTATCGCGTATATAGGTGCTCCCTTGTCGTCACGGTTCAGTTCCGCCTTCTCCCTGACCCACTTAACCTTATTGTCCACAAGGAGCCTGTGCTCAATATCGTATTGCGCTCCATCGACGGCAGCAGACCATTCTTTTGCGACATAAGCTCTATCTTCAGGATGCACCACAGCGATAAACTTCTCATAGTCCATCGGGGTTCCCACAGGAATACCGAATATCCTGTAGTTCTCATCGGTCCAGACAAGGTTGTTCTCAACGAGGTCGAGGTACCAGGAGCCGATGTGGGCGACCTCCTGAGCCTTTACGAGATTGGTTTGGGTAACTTGCAGCGCATCTTCGGCTTTTTTACGCTCGGTGATATTATCGAAGACCGTAACAAAGTGCTCCTTCTCTGGGGAGTAGACAGAGATGCTGAACCACCTGTCGAGCTGCTCGACATAGCTCTCGAACACCTCCGCCCTGCCGGTGGCAATAACCCTGCCGTATATCTCGAAGAGGTCGGGATTCGTCTCCCTGATGCCTGGTATAACCTCCGTAACCCTCTTGCCGGTAACAGCATCGACCTTCATACCTGTGAGGTGCTCAAAGGCCTCGTTCACCTCTACATAGACAAAGTCCGCCACCCTTCCATTATCGTCATAGATCAGCTTGCAGTAGGCAAAGCCGTTGAGCATGCCATCAAAGAGCGACTGATACCTGTCTATGCTCTTCGTAAGAGTTTCGTTGGCCTCTGCAAGCTCTCCGGTACGCTCGTCCACCAGGCCCTCGAGTTGCTCAGAATACTCTTTAAGGCGTCTGACCATTGGATCGCTAATACGAATAAAGAGAATCGTACCGGCCAAGAGGACAATAACTCCGACGATACCTGCCGTTAGTGTAGCCTTTAAAAAGGGTGCCCTGATTTCCGAGAGATCTATCTTTGCTACTATGCCGAGGCCGAGAATATCGACCGGCTCGTACGCCGCAAGGACCATAACGCCCCGGTAGTCGAGCCCCACCATAGAGCCGGACTCTCCGGTCAGTGCGGCCCGCATCGGCTCTGCAAGACCAGACTCGAACCGAACCGCTTCAGGGCTCTCAAGGGTATGATGACGGTGGCTGAGGAGAAATACTATCTCTGCGCCCTCGCGCCGCGCAAGCGTAAACTCACCCGTGTCACCGAAGCCCTCGAAGTTCTTGTGTGCTTCCACTATCTGGCTGATCGTGGCCTCGGCAGGCCCCTCAGGGTAGTCTTGGCTGTAAATGAGATTGAAACGGGCTATCGCCTCTATTGTTCTCGCACGGCTCTCGGCCGTCTCTACCAGCCACGCGCGCTGCTCGTCGAATGCCGTGCGGTAGAGCATAGTAATGCTCACACCAGCTACGACAAAACCAACGATCGACATGACCAATATCAGATAGAGTATTCTCTTACTATCGTTCAAGACTCTATTCCATATTCCAAGATGCTAGTTTATATAAGATGAAGAAAATCTAACCGAACGAAGCGGCTCTGCGACACCGACTATCCAGACTCTTACCCGGATACTTCCAAAACGATCAGGTATCAATAACCCCCTTTATTGATTATAGCTCCATATTCTCTCTATATTGATTATCGGCAAATTTTTAAAGAATATAAGTATCAATCGAAACCTGAATTGCAGTCAGTTTTGCACATAAAACTTCAGTTATACTTGAAATATCCGATATATAATTAATAGCAAAAACTAGATAAGACAGACGCAGGAAGTATACTAACTCTAAACTTCTACTGGCAGGATTGCAGAGTGAAACTCCAGAGCAAAATTCTCATAACGCTATTTAGCACCCTCTTTCTCGTGTCGTCCATAACCCTTGTGGCCTACTACTATATTCAAAAGAACGATACTATACTGGCGGCGCAAGAGGCCAATATTCAGCTCAGTAAGATCGTCTCCTCACAGCTCGACCAGCTCGATACCGAGTGGAGTTCCATTCTGACATACCTTCAGAACCACAGGGTCTTCAAGGAGTACCTTGAGGCAAAGGCATCGGGAAGGCTTAAGAACGAACCGGAAAAAAAGGCCGCTCTGGAAGAGCTTCTTCTGACCTCCTCCGTCTCCAGGCCCGAACTGATAAAGTACATCCGTTTTATCGATAACAACGGAATGGAAGAGGTTCTAGTCAAGAACCAGCGGATAAAGAGAGAGTACAAAGACCGCAACAACAGAAAAT
>JADFVP010000123.1 GCA_015222595.1 Pseudomonadota bacterium | reverse complement strand
GATGATCTCCTCTTTAGAGAGTGTAGCCGTGTCGCGCCCGACGATTCTTGCCAGTTGCACGCGTGCGCTCTCTATTCCTTTGGTCTCTAGCGTTGTCGCTACGGCGCGGGCCTCGGTGCCGAGCGACCGTATAGAGAGCGAGGCCCATACCAGATAGATGGAGAGTCCGATGAAGAGCGGAGCTGAGTAGAGGTATAAATATGAGAGCAGCGCGTAAGCCGTCAGGTATACAGAGCCAACGACCACGACCACCAGAACGGCCCCCCCAACCCGTTTACTCTTACGGTTACTCTCAGACGACGCGCCCGCAGACAGGAGTACGGACTCAAGAGCTGAGATGAGCCGTCCGATGCCGACAATGGGGTGCGGCAGCCATGCGGGGTCTCCTAAGAGAAGATCGAGAATAAGGGCCGCTATGAGCACAGTGCCGGCCATCTCAAATGAAAGTACGCTCAACCGGTTCTAGCCTCTTACCAGGTTAGAGTTTAAATTTTTTCTCTCTGTTCCGCGTTCTTTGCTATTAAAATCGTTGCTGTAATGACCATCGCTCTTAAGACCAATTATATCGAGAATAGCCTCCATGTCGAGGCTCTCTTTCAACACCTTTGCCAGAGAGTCGAAAGCCCGGTCGCGTTCTTTGGAAAATTCAAAGAGGCCCTTCTCTTCTGTTTCGGTCTTATTGCGGAACTTCCCGGAAGCCTCTCGTACGCTCTCAATTACAGAGGCCCTGAAGACGTCGGAGTCGAAGAGGCCGTGGATGTAGCTGCCCCAGACACGGCCGTCAGTGGAGACGGCGCCGTCTAAAATCTCGGTCTGTGCGCGGTTGCGCGTGGAAATTCGTCCGAATTCGCGCTCTTTCTCCGAAACCGGGCCTTTTGACCGGGACGACGAAAAGGCGCAGCTGCGGCCCATATGGACTTCGTAGCCCTCTATTTGGAACTCCGTTTTATCGGTTGAAAAGGGGTTCAATACCGTGGCCTCCACCCTGTAGGTAGCCTTTTCGCTCTCTATTGAGGTGGTGATGTCGAGCAGCCCAAGCCCTGCTCTAGGCCCTGTTGAACCGGCGGAGTCGGCAGACGTGGTTGAAGACTCGACACTGTCGGGGTCTTCTATTTTATGGCCCAATATCTGAAAACCGCCGCAAATTCCAACAATTAGGCCGCCCTTTGCGTGGAAGCCAACGATCTTTTTATCGAAGCCGCGCTCGCAAAGCCACGCCATATCGCCGAGCGTGTTCTTGGTGCCGGGCAGTATCAGAAGATCGGCCCCGTCCACCTCTTCGGCATGCTCTATAAAATCGACGTCAACACCGGGAGAGGCTATGAGGGGGTCGAAGTCGGTAAAGTTAGAGATGCGGGGCAGCCGAATAATCTTTATGCTGATTCCTCGAACGTCGTTGGAATTACCCACGAATCTCTCTTTGTTAGGGCTGTTTTTTATTCTGTCGTCGAGCGCAACAGAGTCTTCGTCCGGCAGACGGATCTCTTGAATGTATGGCACAACTCCGAGGGTTTTAGTGCCGGTCCGTTCCAAAAGGTCGTCGAGGCCGGGGGTAAGAAGCGTGACGTCGCCTCGGAACTTATTGATTATAAAGCCCTTTATCCGTCTGTTCTCTTCCGGTGTTAAGAGAGCGAGCGTGCCTACTAAAGAGGCGAAGACCCCGCCCCGGTCGATGTCGCCAACTAAGAGCACCGCACAGTCGGCGATTTCAGCCATGCCCATGTTCGCAATGTCGCCCTCTCTGAGGTTTACCTCTGCCGGGCTGCCAGCGCCCTCAATAACGATAACGTCATATTGCTCTTTAAGCCTGTTAAAACAGTCGGTTACGGTAGCTCGCGCGGTCGGTTTAAAGGCGTGGTATTCGCGGGCCGACTGCGTTGAGTGCACCCTGCCCTTCAGAATAACCTGCGATACGGAGTCTCCGGTCGGCTTCAAGAGCACGGGGTTCATCTCTGCGGTCGGCTCAATGCGGGCTGCTTCGGCCTGAAAAGCCTGGGCGCGCCCGATCTCTTCACCCGTGAGAGTGACGTAAGAGTTGAGCGCCATGTTCTGCGCCTTGAAGGGCGCGACCAAGAGGCCCATGTCGCTAAAAAGCCTGCAAAGCCCTGCAACTATGACGCTTTTACCGACATGCGAAGAGGTGCCTTGAATCATTATAGAGACTGCCTTTTTTCTGTTCTTTGTCAAAAAATCTGCCCGCCTAATTAAGTCCGCCAGAACAAGCCGGCGCATTCAGGATTGATTCTGTTACATGAAAGGCTCATTTTAAAAGTGCCGTTGCTGCAAGAGAAATTGAGTTTAAAGATTATACCAGTTTTTCAACCCTATCAAGTTTTTATATTTACACTTTTTTCGTTTCGCGACTTACTATAGAACCTCGTTCCGTTCATTATAGAGAGGGCTTGTGAAAACCGGTTTCGTCTTGTATATTGGCTAAGTATGGATATCTCAAAAGCAATTGAAGCGTTACGTCAGGCAGTTAAAGAGTCGGTGCGGGTCGCATATGAACAGAAGCGGCTCGTTCTCTTTTTCTGCTTCACCCATCTGGTATTTCTCGTCATGGGCGAAGTGATGGTTGCGCTCGAGGTTCCGGGTGTTGTGAGCCTGAGAGAAGAGCAGCTGAAGGCGGTTCAGGAGCTGATCTATCTAAAGCCGATAACCGGGGTGCTCGCTACGTCCCTTCTGCTGAAAATAGCCTATACGCTAGCATTTAACCTGCTTTTTGGCGCCCTGGTCTCCACCACCCTTTTTGGCGCTCTCTTCTTTCTACCTTATATAATGGCCGTCTGGCGCGGTTTTCTTATAGGCATGCTCTTTTACGGCCTCGACACCGGGGCTCCGCTCAAAAGCGTGATCTTTTACGGCACCTTTCTCCTGGAGTTCGGCGCCTACAGTATTTCTTCGGCAATCGGCACGGATCTGGGGCTAACGCTCCTTACCCCGGGGCGCAAAGGCGTAGAGTCACGGGGCGAAGCGCTCAAAATCTGGTACGCAGGGGCCAAAAAACTCTATCTGCTGATCTTTATTCTTCTCTTCTTCGGGGCGGTCTGGGAGATAGGGTGGCTCCACTTTCTCGGATCCATAGCGGGCCCGGCGCTTCTTTTAGAGTAAAATAGAGCTAAAATGGGTAGTCGTGTGGAGAATAGAGCAAAAAATAGATAAAAATCAAAGATTTCACTTGGATTGGCGTGTACAGGTGTGCTATAAGAGGTGAAACCTCCGGTGTGACCGCCGACCGTTACCCCAGGTTTTGACCATTCTAGAAAAAAAGAAGAACTCGCCCTTTATCTCGCTGTACGCACTCAGATGCGGAGCCTATGGCTGTTACTGT
>JADFVP010000122.1 GCA_015222595.1 Pseudomonadota bacterium | reverse complement strand
GGCAGCGTCAGATGTGTATAAGAGACAGGTCTCAAGCGCGTGCTGCACAGTCTCCAACTCTTCGAGCGCACCGGTCTCTCCTGCGCCTACACGCACAGAGAGCGCGTGGTACTTACCGATTAGCTCTCCTTCCGAGCCGAGCCCTCCAGTGATTACCTCGAAGAGGCTGCCGGTGAGGTCTTTGTCTACCTCCTGCGAGAGCAGAGCCGTTCTTGTGCCGGACCCGAATGTGACTACCCCGGAGTCGGGCTTTAGCGCCCCGCCGAGAATGCGCATGAGCGTGGACTTGCCGGTACCGTTTCTGCCGACGAGGCAGACCCGCTCGCCACTTTCTATCTGGAGGCTTATTGAGTCGAGCAACGGGTCGCCGCCGAAGCTCAACCCCACCCCTTTTAAGTTTATTAGCGCCATCCGTCCCCTCTGTTCTGCTCTTTCAGTCCGTTTCGAGCCGATAGCATACCACAATTGGCGGTCCTGCTGCCGGGTTCATCTTCCAATTCGGACTATTTACATCTTTTTTGCCTTAAAGCTTGCGCTCCGCATATCTTCTGCTATGGTTAGGTTCTACGCTTGAAGTATGTTCATTTCATATGAGTCTTTTTTAACGGTATACCCGCCTTGCACAGAGTACAGTTGCGTGAGTGCCGGGTATCATTAATTTATTTATTGCCAGACAGTAAATATAACTATTTCGGAGGGTTAGAGTATGGGTTCCAGAGGGCAGCGCAGTCTCTTTATTCTTGTAATGCTTACCGTCATGGCACTCGCCATAGCGTTTCCGACACGGGCTGAGGCCGCAAAGCGGGCCTTCAAGATGAGCATAGAGGAGGTGACGATAGAGGTTCACCCGCAGCTCACCTATACGGTCTTCGGCTTTAACGGACAGGTTCCGGGCCCTCTCATTCATGTAGAGGAGGGAGATGAGGTCGAGATAGAGGTAACGAACCTTACGTCGCTTCCGCATACCGTCCACTGGCACGGTATCTATAATACATGGGAGAACGACGGGGTTCCGAACGTCACGCAGACCGATATCAAGCCCGGCAAGTCCTTCACCTATAAGTTCATAGCCGACCCGACCGGCTCTCTCTGGTATCACTGCCATGTCTCTGTTAACGAGCATGTGGCCTACAGGGGCATGTGGGGCCCGCTTATCGTAGACCCGAAAGAGACTGCGCCTATCATCAAAAAACTTAAGCCGAACAAGGAGTATGTGATGATGTTCAGCTCCTACGCCTCGGCATGGGCCGAGAAACCCGGTTTCGGCGGCCTGCCCACAGACGTGCCCGACTACTTTGCGATGAACGGGCGCGCCTTTCCGAACACCCAGCCTATACGCGTTGACAAGGGCGACGTCGTCCGCTTCAGGCTCTACGGGGCCGGCGGCGAGACGCACTCGCTCCATACGCACGGCCACCACTTTACCGTAACGCATAAGGACGGTTTTCCGCTTCCATCCCCTTACCAGGCCGACACCATCAGCGTGGCTCCGGGCGAGAGGTACGACATCGTCTTTGAGGCGAACAACCCGGGCCGCTTCATCGTCCACGACCACGTAGACGTGCATGTGACCAACAAGGGCAAGTATCCGGGCGGGCCGATCACGATAATAGAGTACGAGTCTATTCAGCGCGACGACGACTGGTACGCGTGGAAGGGCAAGGTCTACGACCCGAACTTCTTTTATCAGGAGTCTCTTAAGGAGGGCTACGGCCTCTTCAACCACGACGGCCACAAGGGCAAGCCGATAAAGAAGAAGCGCAAGAAGAGACAGAAGCGCAAGAGGAGCACCAAGTGACGGGAGGTAGAACTGCAAGAGCGGGTTTAGCGACCGTCGTCTTTACGGTTGGGCTGTCTATGGTACTGCTCTTAGCGGGCAGTACATGGGCCGCGCCCGTTAGTGACGGCATGGCTATACTGAAAAGCCGATGCTTTACCTGCCACGCCATAAAAGGGCCTGCTGCCACGACGCTAAAAAGTTTTAGCGCCAGAAAGGGCCCTGACCTCTTCTATGCCGGAGTTAAGTACAACGAAGAGTGGCTCATTAAATGGCTCGCTCGGCCGGAGCCTATTCGTCCCGCCGGTTTCAGGTACTTTAAAAATACCGTTGTTACAGATGGCGCGGACGACGCCGTGGACTGGGATGCGCTAAAAGCCCATGTCGCGCTCACAGAAGCCGAGGCAGAGAGTGTCGCAGCCGCGCTCATGACCTTCAGGACTTATGAAGAGAAGATCAAGAAGAACGCGCTAACGGAAGCCCCGGCAGACGCCTTTATGGGCGAGATGAACTTCGACAAGTTCTCAGGCTGTCTGGCTTGCCACGAGATAGAGCCCGGCTACGGTGGGGTGACCGGCCCGGAGGTCTACACGACGGGCGAGAGACTACAGCCCGACTTTGTCTACAGTTATTTAAAAGACCCGCAGAGCTTCGACCCGAAGAGCTTTATGCCGAACAAGGAACTCGGCGAGAATTTTCTGCAGGTACTTACGAAGTATATGCTCTCGCTTGAGGCTCCCGAACCTGAAGATGAAGAGGAGGGTGACGATTGATGAACGGACCGTTCAGGCTGTTTAGACACACGTTCCGATCTTCGGGCTTGGCTCTGTTCTTCTGCGTATTGGGAGCGGTGGCTTTGATAACGACCACGCCTGGAGCGGCAACAGGAGCCACGGCGAAAGATAATTACAGAACTTACTGCGCACAGTGCCACGGGGTGAACGGGGCCGGGGGCGGGGTTAACACAGAGTCGATGAACGTGCAGCCGAGAGACCATACGGACGCAGAGGGGATGAGCGCCATCTCCGACGCGCAGCTCAGGAAGGCCATTTCCGAAGGGGGACTCGCTGTCTCCAAGTCGGTGCTTATGCCGCCGTGGCGGTCGACATTTAGTGATAAGGAGTTGGATGCGCTTGTAGAGCATCTGCGGGTACTCTGTAAGTGCAGTGGTTGAAGTCAAACTTAACGAAAAGAAAAAAACCAGTAGAAGGAGGAGTAACAGTATGAGAGGAATGAAACTATTTTTATCAATTGCGCTCTTTGTGGCCTTTACGCTCGGAGTCGTAGCTTTCAGTTCTGTGGCGGACGCGAAGACCGTTAAGGTGAAGCTTACGAGTAAAGAGATCGATTGGAAGTACGACAACGCGGGCTCTATCACAAGGGCCTTCACTTTCGACGGCCAGATACCCGGCCCCGTAGTTCGTGTGACCGAAGGCGACACGGTAGACTTTATTCTGACAAACGACAAGAGCAACAAGAACTCGCACTCAATGGACTTTCACGCTGCGCGCGTTAACGTGCTGAGCGAGTTTGCACCGATCAAGCCGGGCAAGACAAAGAAGTTCAAGTTCAAGGCCACCAAGCCGGGAATCTTCTTCTACCACTGCGGCGCCTCTCCGATGCAGGAGCATATCTCTCGCGGCATGTTCGGCGTAATAATCGTAGATCCCAAAAACGACACGCGTCCGAAGGCCGACAGGGAGTATGTGCTTGTGCAGTCCGAAGTGTATGAGAACCCCGAGACCCTGCAAGAGGCTCCCTTTAAGCACGTAGTCTTCAATGGTCGCGCCTTCCGTTACGACCCTGTGCACGACCCCAAGGCGTCGGGCAACATGTTGGTTGCAAAGCCGGGCGAGAGGGTAAGGATCTACTTTGCCAACGCTGGCCCGCATGAGTTCTCGGCCTTCCACCCAATAGCCGGAATCTGGGAGAATGTCTACATCTCTGGCAACCCGAAGAACGAGCTTACCGGCGTGCAGACCTATACGGTCGGTCCGGGTGACGCCTCTACCTTCGACCTCATCTCTCCTGTCGAGGGCGGTAACGCGCTCGTGACCCACTCGCTAAAGGGCGCACTCACTGGCGGCATAGCGGTAATCGTCTTCAAGAACGAGCTTACTGCCGAAGAGGAGAAGCTCGGCAAGAACGGCAACCTTGTAGTCAAGTAAGCTGTTTTTCAGTCCACTTACTTGCAAGAGTTCGATTAGGTTCGGGGCGGCATTATGCCGCCCCGAACCTTTTTTTTATGCGTTATATTAAAGTTATAGCAACAGTGTCCGCACCTTCCGTCTTGCAACCTTTCTGCCCCTTTCCCCTTAGATATGAAAAGCGTTGAGTAATGGAGAGTAAATTGCTTTAATCAGGGGGCTGAATTAAGATGAGGGTTATAGTTAACGAGAGAACCGTATGGCCGGATGGCTCGAAAAAATTGTAGAGGCTCTGCGCGAAGGCGCGACCGTTCTTACCGTTAACAGGCGTCTGTCGAAGCATATCCACAGCGCGTACAACTCTGCGGAGCAGGCGGCCGGAAAGAGCGCATGGGAGACCCCGCGCGTAATGCCGGTAGGCGCATGGACGGAGCGGTTATGGCGAGAGGCGCGCAGAACGGGATCCCGGGCGGGTTTAAAGGAGCCGGTTTCGCTCCTAGGTGCGGCGCGCTCGCGCGCGCTCTGGATGAGCATAGTAGAGAGCGGTTGCACGGCTTCAGCGCAGAGAGTGCTCTATGCTCAAGGAGTCGCAGAGACCTCTTATAGCGCCTATAAGCTGATGGCCGAGTACTGCGTCACAATAGACGGGCTCGGCCCTGAGCTTTATCTAAGCGTAGAGTCGAAGGCCTTTAAGGCCTGGGTAGGTGCGTATACAGAACGGCTAGCCGCGCTCGGCTTTATCGATAAAAGCATGCTTAAGTCTCGTGTCGTTGACGTTATAAAGGAGTGCGGAGCAATCGCGAACGGCCTTCCGGAATCCGTTTTTATAGTCGGCATCGATTCGCTAACCCCGTCCGTTCGTCTGCTCCTTTCCGCTCTGAAAAGCGCAGGAGTCAAGGTAGAGAACATCGGGGCCGATACAATGACGCTCGCAACTGAAGAAATGGCGTTCGGCCCGATGCTCGTACGCGAGTATGCGGACGAAGTGAGCGAGGTGCGCGCTGCGGCCAGATGGGTAAGGGCGAGGCTAGCAGATAGAAAGTTCCAAAAAGAGGGTAGCGGCTGCGGCACTATAGGCGTCGTTGTGCCGGACTTGCAGAGATACCGCGCAACCGTGCTCTCGGAGTTCGCGGCAGAGCTTGACCCGAAGTCCGTTCTGCCGGGGCAAGAGCCGTCCGGGGTCTTTAACGTATCACTCGGCGCGCCACTTACCGACGCCCCGCTCGTTCGCTCAGCCCTCGCACTGCTCTCTATCCACGCACCCGGCGACACTCTCTGGTCTTTCACCTCTTTGCTCTTCTCGCCCCCCTTCTCTTATAACAGAGAAAGTTATGCCGCCGCCGCGCTCTTTGACGCTGAGCTAAAGAGAGACAAGTTCGGTGCGCTTTCGCTCGTCGGGCTAAAGAGGGCGATGGAGTTACGGGCCCCTGAGGGTGGAGTTCTCGCCGGAGCCGTTCGGAAGCTCGAGAAGTGGATAGAGTTGCTTCAAGAGACCGACTCACTTGAGCTACCGGGATACTGGGCCGACGCGTTCGCAACGCTTCTTGACGTTCTTGGCTGGCCCGTTGCAGGCTCCGTGCTCTCTAGCGCCGAGTACCAACTGGTGGAGGCGTGGAGGTCGGTGCTCGGCGACTTCTCCGCCTTCGACGACACGCTTGGACCCATCTCGCGCCGCGAGGCGTACGCGCAGTTAAAGAGGCTTGCCGCCGGAGCTATCCATCAGATCGAGAGTCCCGACTCGTCGGTTCAGGTGCTCGGCCTCTTCGAGGCCGCAGGCTTTACCTTCGACCATCTACTGCTCTTAGGCGCGGACTCTACGGCGCTGCCTGCATCTAGAACTCCAAATCCCTTTATCCCGCTTGAGGTACAAAAGGAGCTGGGCTTTCAGGACTCGACCCCTGAGCGCGTGCACCGGTTTGCCGCTACGGTCGCAACGCGTGTGTTGAAGAGCGGGGCGAGAGTGGAGGCGAGCTATGCGCGCACCTTCACAGGTGTCGATCAGAGCGTGAGTCCGCTGCTGGGGGTAAAAGAGTGCACATTAGTCAGTGTTGATGAGAAGGCTGTAGAAGAAGCAGGCAGCTCTATAAAAGAAAGGCTCCACGCAGCAGGAGGAGCAGGGCTGCTCGAAGAGCTACCAACAGTACAGAGTGTGGGACTGACGGAGTCTGAGCGGGCGAACCTTCGCGGCGGTACCACGATAATTAAAGACCAGTCGGCCTGCCCGTTCAAGGCCTTTGCAACGCACAGGCTTGGGGCGCGCTCCATAAGCGTTGTCGAGCCCGGCTTCGACTCTATGGACAGGGGCAACACCGTTCACGAGGCGCTTAAACTTTTCTGGCGCGAGGTCAAAGACTCGGCAACGTTAGCTGAGGCCGCGTCAGATGGAACGCTAGCTGCTCTTGTGTCAGGGGCCGTAGCGAGGGCGATGGAAGGCAAGGGGCGCGGGCTTCCCGCAGGTTACCTTGAGCTTGAGGCCGTGCGCGTCGAGGCTCTTCTTGGAGAGTGGTTGGCCCTGGAGCTAAAGCGCGAGAGTTTTAGCGTCAAGGCCACGGAGTGCTCGGAAGAGATTACGGTCGGGGGGCTGAAGCTCAAGACCCGCTTCGACCGCATAGATACTCTTCGGGGCGGAGGCGAGCTGATAATAGATTACAAGACAGGGGAGTGCAAGCGCGACTTCTGGTTGCCGGACAGGCCCAAGGAGCCGCAGCTGCTTCTCTACAACCTTGTTGGCGGCTTCGATGCCATCGCCTTTGCGCGAGTCAAACTGAAGGGCACGAGGTTCGTCGGCGTAGTGAAGGACGGTGTGGAGCTGCCGGGAGTAAAGCCGGTCGGCGCGGACGGGTGGACGGAAAAGATAGAAGGCGTGGAGAGCTGGGCCGACCTTGAGGCGCGGTGGAAAGAGACACTCGAAAAAATAGCAGAGGAGTTTGCCGAGGGCGTGGCGCGCGTGGCCCCGGATGCGACATTCAAAGGCAACGACCACCCGTGCGCCTTCTGCGACCTTACGCTTCTTTGCCGTAGATATGAATTGAACGAAGGCCCCAAGAGGGAGCAGTGATGGCTGAAGATACTGAAGATAATAGAGATACCGGAGCAGTGTCGGATAAGAGAGAGCGGGAACAGGCGCTAGACCCGTCGCGCTCCTTTATCGTGCAGGCCCCGGCAGGTTCTGGCAAGACCGCACTCCTAATCCAGCGCTTTCTTCTGACGCTCTCGTATGTTAGTCGCCCCGAAGAGGTGCTGGCGATCACGTTTACTAAAAAGGCTGCCTCCGAGATGCATGAGCGCATCTACGGTGCGTTGGTCAGGGCCGAGGCAGGTACGGTCGGCAACGACGAGAACTCAAGGGCCGAACTTGACTATGCGCGCGCGGCGCTCGAGAGAAGCAGCGAACTTGGGTGGGACCTCGTAGAGAACCCGGCACGCTTGCAGGTGCAGACCATAGACTCTTTTTCTGCCGCGCTCGCCCGGCGCATGCCGCTTATGTCGAAGCT
>JADFVP010000017.1 GCA_015222595.1 Pseudomonadota bacterium | reverse complement strand
TAGCTACGCAGAGCGCCTTCTTTTATTTCTTCTCTTTTTCTATAACCTTAAAGTATCACTCTATAACCTTGTCGGCCTTTACAGAACCGCCCGCTCTTACTGTTACCGGTTGCTGCCCAGAGCGGTTGCGGCATGTATCGCGGCTCCTAAGAGCGCGGTCTTGTCGTTCAGTATTACTACCACCGGCAGGGTGCGCATAAACTCCTCGAAGCGGCCCTTTGCTACAAACGACTCTATGAAACCGTCAATTCCATCTACTGCTCCCTCTAAAGCGCTCAGTATCTTCGGCGCGATTCCGCCCCCGATATAGACGCCGCCGGTAGCAAGGCACTTTAGCGCAAGGTTGCCGGCCTCGGCGCCGTAGACGGAGACAAAGAGGTCGAGCGCGTCTTTACAGTCACGGTCTCCAGCGTCCAGTTGCCCCTGCTCGGTTATTACCGCCCCCGGAGCTTCTGTGGCAAAGCGGGCCTCGATTTCCGCATCAGCTTCGCCGCCCCTTCTTTGCACGAAAAAGTAGAAAATATCTTTCAGCGCGCTGCCGGAGAGTACGCGCTCGTAACTGACGTGGCCGTACTTCTCGCTCAAAAAGCCCAGCAGCTCTACCTGAACAGAGTCGGTCGGGGCAAAGTCGGTGTGCCCGCCCTCTGTTGCTAATGGTGCAAAACCTTCGCTGTCTGAGCCTATAAGAATAGCCTCGCCGAGCCCAGTGCCTGCGGCTAAAAGCGCACGCGGCCCTTCTTTTGGTGTCTGGTTTTGAGAGGTCTGTAGCGGATGGAGGTCTTCTTCACCGAGCCCGGTTACGCCCCAGCCGAGAGCGACAAGGTCGTTGATGAGGGCGCATCTGTGAAAACCGAAACTGGCGGCCAACTCCTCTGCATCTATCTTCCACGCAAGGTTCGTCATCGTGCAACGGTTCTTCTGAACAGTTGCGGCAACGCCGAAGGTGGCGCAGCAGATGGTGGAGCTGGCGCCCTTCAGGTGCTCTTTGAGGAACTCTCTGAGTATCTCGTCGAAAGAGGCGTACTCCGAGTTTTCGTACCGGGCCTCGGCCAGCAGCTCGACAGAGACTGCAGCTCGGCCGCCCTTATCCTCACTCTTTCTTAGATAGAGCCCCAGGTTGCTCTTCGTGCCGCCGACATCAGCGGCAAGTACCTTTCTGCACTTTTCGTCCATCTGCTAACCTCAACTCTTAAAGAGGTTCTCCAGCTCCTCTAACGAAGCGGTGCTTGAGTCCTTCAGTCTAATATGCACCACAGGGCGTCCCTCTGTGCTAAGCGCTGAGATGTCGCCAAGGGCCTGCGAGGCCTCTAAGGTGGAGAAGCTGAACTCCCTGCCGGGCACGGCTATCTCTACCTCGCTACCGGCGCTGACAACAACAAAGAGGCCGGTAGAGGGCCCGCCCTTGTGGAGCTGTCCGGTGGAGTGGAGGTAGCGCGGGCCGAAACCGAACTGCGTGGCAGCGCCGCTTGAGTCCATTATACCGCTCCGAATACGTTTGAGCAGAAGCTCTGCCTTGGGGTCGAAGGTGTTCAGGTAGGCCAGGAGGCCAATGTAGCTCTTCGAGTCCGATAGAGCTATGAAATCCTTTATTGCTCCCGCTCCGTCGCTCTCTTTCAGCGCAGACGAACCACCAAGGCGCTCTACTGCGGGCGGGTTGAACGTAAGTGTTACCGAGCCGCACTCCAACGCTGTCTCACCCTCTTTAAGCCCGCCCGAACTGCCCGCGCCCGACTCTAACAGGTCGCGCGTAAGGTTCTTGGCAAGCTCCACGTTAGGCTGATCGAAGGGGTTTATCTCTAGAAGATTTCCTGCCACCGCTGTAGCGACCTCCCAGCGGTAGAACTCACCGCCCATATCATATATATTATGGAGCCTGATCCTTACAACGGGATGCCCGGCCTCTTCTAAAGCCACAAGTTTTGCTTCTGTTTCGTCATCAATATCGCCAACTCCCATATAGATAAAGAACCTGTCGTCGGAGTAGGCGTCGGGGGAACCAAGCGGCTCGCCGCTTATCGGCACTATTCCCTTACCCTCTTTACCGGTCGATTCGGCAATGAGCTGCTCGGCCCAGAGACCGAAACTCGATAATTCGTCAGAAAGGACAAAGGTGGCCTTGTCGCGGCCCGCTTTGGCAGCCACTCCGAGCGTTGCGCCCAAGAGCAGCGCCGGGTTCTCGGAACTTTTAACGCAAGGGTCGATCACCGTCTCCATGCTTCTTGCGCTGTGCAGCAGTTTACCAATATCTATTCCCGTAAGCGCAGCCGGAATCAGGCCGAAGAAGGAGAGCACGGAGAAGCGCCCCCCTATGTCGGCGGGGTTAGCGAAGCACTGCCTGAAGGAGTACTTTCTGGCATACCCGGAGAGCGCGGTGCCGGGGTCGGTTATCGCTATAAAGGACATCCCCGCTTCGCTCTCGCCCTTTTTTTCCTTTACTTTGGCCCAGAAGTGCTCAAAGAGGCTGAGCGGCTCTATTGTCGTGCCCGACTTGCTAGAGACGATAAAGAGCGTATTGACGTGGGCTCCGTCTGAGTCTACCATAGAGTCCTCAACGGCCTTTATCGCCTCAGGGTCGGTGGAGTCGAGAACCCGAAGCTCCGGCCACCCCTCGCCAGTTCCAAAGGTCTCGGCCATAACGAGTGGTGCGAGGCTAGACCCGCCCATGCCGAGCAGCACCACCTGAGCAACTTCGGTCTTCTTAACATTCTCGGCGAAGGACAACATACCGGCCTTCATGCCATCCATCTCTTCGGGCATTGCAAGCCACCCTAGAGAGTTACCTATCATCTTCTTTACCGGCTCGTGAGAACTCCAGAGTTCGGCGTCCTTATCAAGCAGACGCTCCATAAAGCGATCAGAGCCAAGCTTCTCTACCGCCGCATCTACCTTCGGCCCGAGCGCGCCCATGGAAAGCTGAAGAACGCTCTTTCTCTTTTCGAGATCCTCTCTCTTGCCCGCTATGCAGGCCACGAGGTTTGCATACCCCTTGTTGAAGGCGTCGAGCCCCTCGGTTTCGAGCCTTGTAGCAAGCTCAGGATACTTGATGCCGAAAGACCTCAGCTCGTCGAACATATCTATCGCAATATCGACACTCTCCCCAAGTGTCGGGCGAACCTTACCGTGGTCGTGGAAGGCCATCAACGTCTTTAGCGGCATCGTATTTATGGTATCTTTACCGACAAGCTCATCTACGTACTTTACATCGCTGTAGAGCGGGTTCTTGGTGCCTGTTGAGGCCCAGAGCAGCTTCTGCGGACGCGCGCCGGATATACGGAGATCCCTGAAGTGCACACCGAATATCTCGGCCCCCTTCATGTAGGCGAGCTTCGCATTCGCAACGGCTATAGAGCCAATGAGATCGTGCAGGCGAGATTTGTCGTCGTTCGACGTCGCCGCTGCCAGCTTCTCTTCGAGCACGCTATCCACAATGGTATCTACCCTGCTGACGAAGAAGGAGGCCACTGAGTAGATGTCGGCATTGCTCTTGCCCTCTGCCGCACGCCTCTCAAGCGCGCGCACATACGCCTTTGCCGTCGCCTCGTACCGCTCAACCGAAAAGAGCAGAGTCACGTTTACGTTGTACCCCTGGTAGAGAAGCTCCTCGGAGGCCTTTATTCCGTCCTCAGTGGCCGGAACCTTTATCAGGATATTGGGCCGGTCGATGATAGCGTGCAGCTCTTTCGCCTCTTTTACGGTGCTCTCGGTATCGTGGGCATGGGCCGGATTGACCTCTATGGAGACGTAGCCGTCGTGGCCGTTGGTAAGCTTAAAGACCTGCGCTATGACGTCGGCTGCGAGGCGGATGTCGAACGTCATAAGCTCCGTAAGGATAGCTTCGTCGTCGAGTCCCTCGGCCGAAAGGCGCATTATATCGTGATCGTACTCCTCGGCCCCCGCTATCGCGTTCTCGAAGATAACGGGATTGGAGGTGACGCCCGAGACGCCGTACTGCTCGACCAGATGCCTCAACTCCCCGGAGGTCAAGAGGGCTCTGCGTATATTGTCGTACCAGACCGACTGGCCAAACTCTTGTAGGTCAAACAGAAGGTTCTTATCGTTCTGCACTGTGTGCTCCTTTTTACTCAATTAAAGCCGCGTTCCGGCTGCATGTCGGTTCTCTTTACCGGATCTATCTGCCGGGTCAAGCCGAATCTCTATTCCGGGTTATCGGATTTCACTATATCTCTCTGTTCTGGGGGGCCGGGGCTGAAGGTCTCTGAATGGAATGGGCCCCTCTCTCCTGATCCCTCTGCCCATTTAAAATCCGGGGCCGGGCCAAAAGAACAGGCCGTGCGGTATCTGTAAGGCGCGGTATCTGTAAATCTAAAGATAACCTCTGCCGCCGGAAGGCCGTACGCTCTCCGGCGTCTACTCCTCTACTGCCCTCTATTTTATGACCTGAAGGGCTTTCTCCACTATATTGTCTACAGTGAAGCCGAACTTCTCAAAAAGGGTCGCTGCCGGGGCCGAAGCGCCGAAGCGGTCTATGCTGATGCTCTGTCCGTCGAGCCCTATGTAGCGGTGCCACCCTGTGCTCGAACCGGCCTCTATCGAGACTCGCGCTCTTACTCCTATCGGCAGCACAGACTCTTTGTACTCTGCACTCTGTAACTCAAAAAGCTCGAAGCTTGGCACGGAGACCACGCGAGCGTTCTTTCCCTTCTCCTTCAACGCCGTAGCGGCCCCGGTTGCCAAAGAGACCTCTGAGCCCGAAGCGATAAGTATAACGTCCGGCGCACTTTCCGCGGGCGAAGCATCGGAGACCACATACGCCCCGCGCTTTACTTCCGCGCTGTCCGGAGCACCGGTGCGGTCTATCATCGGCAGCTTCTGGCGCGTAAGTATCAGGGCCACGGGGCCGTCCGTATGCTCTATCGCCTCAGTCCACGCCTCTACCGTCTCCGTGGCGTCTGCAGGGCGGATGACCGTAAGGCCGGGAATTGCGCGAAGAGCCGCAATATGCTCAATAGGCTGGTGCGTGGGGCCGTCTTCGCCGAGCCCGATGGAGTCGTGCGTAAAGATGTAGACGACCTGAAGGCCCATCAACGCGGCAAGGCGTATGGCCGGACGCATATAGTCTGAAAAGACGAGAAAGGTTGCGCCAAAGGGTAGAATCGCGCCGCTTAACGCCATACCGTTTAAGAGAGAGCCCATAGCGTGCTCGCGAACCCCGAAGTGGATGTTGCGCGCAGGAGCCCCCGGCATATAGTAGTCGTACTCCTTAAGCTCGGTGTTGTTCGACGGGGCCAGGTCTGCCGAGCCGCCGACAAGAAACGGAGCCTTGGCGGCTATTGCGTTCAGCACCTTGCCCGACACGCTTCTTGTCGCCTCTGGAGAGTCGGTTGCCGAGTACTCAGGCAGCGCCTCCTTCCAATCAGAGCCTCTTACGCCGTCGAGTTCGCTCTTAAGCTCTTTAGCAAGTTCCGGGTGCTCCGTAGCGTAACGGGCGAAGAGTTCGTCCCACTCGCGCGCCTTCTCTGTTGCGACCGTGCCGGCATAGTGCTCTTTTACATTTTCAGGAACAAGGAACTCGGGCTCAACGGGCCAGCCGAGGGCTTCTTTAGTAGCGCGTACTTCGCCCTCGCCGAGAGGCGAGCCGTGCGAAGAGGACGAGTCGTGCTTGGCCGGAGAGCCGAAGCCGATGTGCGTGCGCACCATGATGAGCGACGGCTGGTCCCTCACCTCTTTTGCGGCCTTTATCGCCGCGTCTATCTCGTCGAGCCCGACTTCTTTAGGATTACTGCTGTCGGTATCGTCGCTGTTCTCAAGTACCTGAACGTGCCATTTGAGCGCCCTGAAGCGCGCGGCAACGTCCTCGGTAAATGCTATGTCGGTAGAGCCCTCAATGCTTATCTGGTTTGCGGAGTAGAGGTATACAATATTGCCTAGCCCCAGGTGCCCGGCAGTAGAGGCTGCCTCGTTACTCACGCCCTCCATCATGTCGCCGTCGCTCGTGATCGCATAGATATTGTAGTCGAAGAGGGTAAAGCCGGGGCGGTTGTACCGCTCGGCCATGTACCTTTCGGCCAGAGCCATGCCAACGCCCGTTGCAAAGCCCGCGCCTAGCGGCCCTGTGGTGGTCTCTATTCCGATCTCAGGCTCGTACTCCGGGTGGCCCGGCGTGCGGCTTCCCCACTGCCTGAAGCTCTTAAGCTCTTCTATTGGTAGATCGTATCCTGAGAGATGCAGCAGCGAGTAGAGGAGCATGGAGCCGTGACCGGCAGAGAGGACAAAACGGTCCCTTCCGGGCCATGCGGGGTTTACAGGGGTATGGTTGAGGTAGCGGCTCCAGAGAATATGCGCCATAGGGGCGTCTCCCATCGGCATGCCCGGGTGGCCCGACTTTGCCTTCTCAACGCCATCTATCGCAAGAAACCTTATGGTATTTATAGCAAGCTCATCAATGCTCTTGTCGGAACTCACCGAACCGTTACCCATCGTACAACTCCCTAATCTACGCTGTTATCTGGCTTTTTCAAACACTCTATTCTGTTGTATCCGGCTCGGCGGCAGTTTCGGCCTTCTCCGGTTCTGTTTCCGTCTTCGTTTCCGACTTCTCTTCTCTCTTCTTTGTCTGCTTCTTCGCCGCCTTCTTAGCCGCCTTTTTAGCCGCCCTCTTAGCTTCATCCTCATCAGGAAGCGTAACGCCGAACTGCTCCGGCACCACTATGCCGCCGGTCATTATCACCTTAAAGGCGTCCTCTATATGCATGTCGAGCGCTATGGCCTCGGCCTTGGGCACCATGATATAGAAGCCGGACGTCGGGTTCGGCGTGGTCGGCAGAAAGATATTTATCATCGGCTCGGCGGCTCTGTCCTTCAGCTCGCCCTTTGTCTCACCCGTCATAAAGCCTAGAGCCCAGACCCCTTTTCTCGGAAACTCGAAGAGCACCACTTTGTTAAAACCCTGATGCCCCTTGTTGAGAAAGGTGTCGAGAAACTGCTTTGTGGCGTTGTAGATGACCCGCACGAACGGGATTTTCACCATAAAGCGTTCGCTGAAACCGACGAGCCTGCGCCCGATGAAGTTCTGGGCGAACATGCCTACGATAGAGATGACCACTACCGAGACTATGATGCCGAGCCCCGGTATGTGGAACGGAAGGTAGCTGTGTGGACGGAGAAATCTGGGCAGGAAGTCCATGGCATTGTCCATGATGCCTCCCACGAAGAAGAGCACATAGACTGTTATGTACAGGGGAACCACAACAAGCAGGCCGGTCACGAAGTACCGCTTAAACCTGCCCTTGGGCTTAACGGGCCTGGCTCTGTTGTGCTCAGTTATCATATAGACCCGGCAGTTCCGGTATTCCCCATAAGGTGTCCGCTTATCTCTTTTATCGAGTTCGCCCCATCGACATAGACGAGTTTAGGAGCGTAGGAAACGAGTTCCGACTCATCCATAACCGAGTAGCTCGCGATTATAACAAGGTCTCCGCTGCTCGCCATATGCGCAGCGGCCCCGTTTATGCTAATGGTCCCCGTACCCTCCGGCGCCGTTATAACGTAGGTGGTGAAACGGTTGCCGTTGGCAATATTGTAGATATGGACCTGCTCGAACTCCTGTAGCCCCGACGCCTCCATCAACAGGCTGTCTATCGCCACGGAACCTTCGTAATCGAGGTTCGAGTCCGTTACCGTCGCCCTGTGGATCTTACCCTTGAGCATAGTGCGCTGCATCTTGATCTTCCTCCTTAAGACTTCGCTTAAAACTTGTTCTGATACTTCAACTTGCGCCGTTCTCCATGGAGCTCTTTCGAGACGTCGAACGTACTGAAGAAAATGGACACTTAAAAGTTCAATTTATACCACATAGCAAGGCTATATTTCAAAGATAAATATACAAAACTGAAGTATATCAGCAAAGTTCGATGTTATCTATCAGCCGGGTGCCGGAAATCCGCACAGCTAGAGCCAAAAAGGCCTTTTTATCAACCGTTTCAAGCTCTTCGAGGCTCTCGGCAGATGAAACTTTTATATACTCCACCTCTATCGAGACCTCTCGGCCAAGCACCTCTAAGGCGGCGGCTACCAACGCAGCGCTTCTTTGCTCTCCAGTGCTGTAGAGCGCGGCAGCGGTTTTTAGAGCCGCAGCAATAGCCGTGGCCTCCTTGCGTGCCTTATCGTCCAAGTATCTGTTCCTCGAACTCATGGCAAGCCCGTCGGCCTCGCGCACAGTCTCTACACCCGTAATCTCTACCCCGATGTCCAAATCGACAACAACGCGCCGTATGACCGCAAGCTGCTGAAAATCCTTCTTGCCGAATACGGCAATATCCGGGGCCGTTATACCGAAGAGCTTAACGACTACGGTTGCAACGCCGTTAAAGTGGCCGGGGCGCGAGAGCCCGCAGAGTTTAGTCCCAAGAGAGCCGACATCTATTGATGTGGAAAAGCCCTCAGGGTAGAGCCCCAGAGGAGTCGGAGTAAAGAGCACGTCCACCCCCTCGGTCTTGCATACCTCTATGTCGGCTTCGAGGGTGCGCGGATACTTGCCGAGGTCTTCGCCCGGGGCGAACTGCGTGGGGTTTACAAAGAGCGAGAGCACGACACTGCCCTTAGCCCCGGCGAGCCTTCGCGCCTCGCGTATAAGCTCAATATGGCCCCTGTGGAGCGCGCCCATCGTAGGCACCAGTACGCTCTGGCTACCGGCAGAGCGCACTTTAAGCGCCTCGGCCTTCATCTGGCCAGTCTCTTCTATTATCTTCATATTGTCTTAGAGAACAGGTGGTTGCGGGGTCTTAACGCGTCGGCAGAGCTACTCCCATTTGCCACGTCAGTACGAGTGGCGCCGGGTCGGGAACTTGCCCGTCTTGACCTCTTTGACGTACGTCTTTACCGCGCGGGTTATTATTGTGTCCAAATCAGCGTACTTCTTTACGAACTTGGGAGCCTGAGCCCCGGCGCTTATACCGAGCATGTCGTTAACCACCAGCACCTGCGCGTCGCAGTGAGGGCCGGCGCCTATGCCTATGGTAGGAATTGAAAGGCTCTCGGTTATCTCTTTGGCAAGAGCAACAGGAATACCCTCAAGAACTATCGCAAAGGCCCCGGCCTCTTCAACTGCGCGAGCATCCGCCAACGTATCTTCGTGGCCAGCGCGCGTTCTGCCCTGTATGCGATAGCCGCCCATCTTGTGGACCGACTGCGGGGTTAGCCCAACGTGGCCCATTACCGGAACGTCCATGTCTACAATAGCGCGTATCGCCTCTGCCGTTCTTCTGCCGCCCTCTACCTTTACCGCCTCGGCCCCGCCCTCTTTTACGAGACGCACCGCATTTTCACGAGCCGCCCCGACCCCTGTTTGATAAGAGCCAAAGGGCATGTCGGCAACGACCAACGCACGCGAAGAAGCGCGCGCGACAGCGCGGGTGTGGTAGACGATCTCGTCCATGGTTACCGGCAGTGTCGTAGAGTAACCGGCCTCTACCATACCGACGGAGTCTCCGACGATAAAGAGTTCTACGCCTGCAGAGTCGAGAAGCGCGGCTATCTGGAAAGAGTAGGCTGTTAGCACAGCGAACTTCTCGCCGCGCTCTTTCATGGCGGCAATATCCCTTACGGTGATCTTGCCTTTGCCAGCTTTTTTTATTTTGCTCATCGCCTAACTATCCATAGTTATATTGAATTACATATCTATTGCAATTAAATATTAATCAATTAAGCTTAATTATCTTTTGGAAGCGACCGGGATATAGTGCTGAGAGCCGCCCTTCATGCCCTTTATTTCGCGCACCAGGTTCTTAAGGTCCTCCGGGTCGTTCACAAAGTCTATGTCGGACGTATTTATCACCAGCAGCGGCGTTTCGGTGTAGTAGAAGAAGTACCGGTTGTACGCCTCTACCAGTCGTTCTAGGTACGAATCCCCTATGCGCTGCTCATATCCGACATTCCTTATCTTAATCCTGTCGAGCAGCACCTCGTTGGAAGCCTGCAAATAGAGCACGAGGTCGGGCTTCGGTATTCTGGTGTCGAGAAGCCTGAAGACCTGCTCGTAGAGACTCAGCTCGTTCTCGTCGAGGTTCAAGTAGGCGAAGATCCTGTCTTTGGCAAAGAGGTAGTCGGAGACGACCGTGGAGGTGAAGAGGTCCTGCTGGAACATCTCCTTCTGCTGCTGGTAGCGGCTTATGAGGAAGAAGAGCTGGGTCTGAAAGGAGTACTTCTTGGCATCTTCATAGAACTTTGCAAGAAACGGATTCGCGTCCACCTCCTCAGAGAGCACCCTGCCGTTGAACTCTTCGGCGAGCAACTGGGCGAGACTCGACTTACCGACCCCGATAGGCCCTTCTATGGCTATATATTGAAGGTTTTCCATGTCCTCTTCTTAAGCAGTTTGATACCAGAAATTATCCCAGACAGTGAGAAAAGTCAAGTTCGGTCTACTGAAGAGCCGATTACCGGCTCTGTTTTCATTCTGGTATTACTCTAGTGTCACTCTAATGTCACTCATGTGCCTCGGTCTCTATCTCTCTAAGCCCTTCCGCGCCTGTTCTGGCAAACGAAAGTACAAGAGAAGAGAACTCTTCGAGGGTTAACGTCTCGGCGCGCCTCTTGGGGTCTATTTGCGCGCCACTAAGCGCCGCTCCTATCAGCTCCGGGGCCACTCCCAGCGTCTTTAACGAATTAGAGAGCATCTTCCGGCGAAGAGAGAAGGCCGCCTTGACCACGCGCTTGAAGAGAACCGGGTCGCCTGTGGCGACCCTCGGAGCGGCTCTTGGAACCAGAGAGACTACAGTGGAATCTACCTTCGGCGGCGGTACAAAGAGCGTTCTCTTCACCTCGAACTCTCTGCTAATATCGAACCAGACCTGCATCAAGACCGAGAGCGCGTTGTAGCCCTTGGTAGAGGGCACGGCAGCGAGCCGCTCGGCAACCTCTTTCTGTAACAGCAGCACGATGATATCGAACCGGTCCCGCTCTTCCAAGAACCGAAAGAGCATGGGGCCCGTTATATTGTACGGCAGGTTGGAGACCGATTTTTTTTTCTTTGCGTCTGCACCAGTCGGAATCTCCATGCCGGTTATCTCAGAAAAAGGCATCTTTACTATATCGCCCTCTACGAGAGAAAAACCCTCTTGGCGCGAGAACTTCTTTCTGAGAAGCTCGGAAAGATTTCTGTCCACCTCGACCGCCACGACCGTAGCTCCGGCATTAAGCAACTCTGCGGTAAGCGCGCCTCTGCCCGGGCCGATCTCGAGCACAACGTCGCCCTCCTCGACTGAAGCGGTGCGGACAATCTTCTTCAAGAGGTTCTTGTCGGTCAGAAAGTGCTGACCGAACCGTTTCTTTGCGCGCATCAAGGCCATTACAGAGGGGCTCTTTCGTTATTTGGCAGTTGAGTAAAAAGTAGGTGGAACTGACCTCGTGGAACGGAAAACATAGAATTAAAAATCTTTCAGGCCCGGCTTTGCATTGAGCCCGAACCCTGCCCTCTCGCCCTTCTTGAGCTTATGGTAGCCGAGCGCCGCTATCATAGCGCCGTTGTCGCTACAGTACTTCGGGGGCGGAATATAGAGGTCGTACGAGTGGCGCTCGCACTCTTTGGCGGCCTTCTCTCTAAGGCGAGAGTTACAGGCTACGCCACCTGCTATTACAAGCGTAGCAGCGTTTACCGACTCCATGGCGCGAAGCGCCTTGGTTACCAGACACTCTACCACGGCCTCCTGAAAACTCGCCGCAATGTCTCTTAGGGTCGCGTCGTCTATACCGCCCTTGAGCTTCTGTATGTGGGTCAGCACCGAGGTCTTAACACCAGAGAAGCTGAAGTCGAGACTCTCCTTAGAGAGCAGCGCGCGTGGAAAGCGTATCGCCTCGCGATTACCCTCGGTGGCAAGCGAATCTATGACCCTGCCGCCCGGATAACCGAGCCCAAGAAGCTTTGCCGTCTTGTCGAAGGCCTCGCCGGCCGCGTCATCTAACGTTCTGCCAAGTACCGTATACTCGCCGTGGTCGGTCATATGCATAAGCGTGGTGTGGCCGCCTGAAACGACGAGGGCTACGAACGGAAAGTCGGGAACTTCTGTGGTATTGGAATCTTCTTCTTGAGAGCCCCCGTTCTTATCATCATCCCCGTTACTGTCCAGAAGAAAGGCGGCGTGGGCATGGGCCAGAATATGGTTGACCCCGACAAAGGGCAAAGAGTTGACCAGCGATATCCCCTTTATGAAGGACATGCCGACGAGCAGGGAACCGACCAACCCCGGAGCCTCGGTAACCGCCATTGCGTCAAGGTCGTCGATAGCGACCCCTGCGGCTTCGAGAGCGCTCTCGACAACAGGTATTATCGTCTCTATATGGGCGCGCGAGGCGAGTTCCGGCACAACCCCGCCGTAGCGCGCATGGAGCGCGTCCTGAGACGAAACTATGGAGGAGAGTGCCACTGCACCCTTGTCGCTGCAATCAACCACTGCTGCCGCCGTGTCGTCGCACGAACTCTCTATTCCGAGTATCAACATTTCGTTCTTCTATCCAATATATATCTCTTATCCAATATCTAACTCTTACCCAATATCTATCTCTGCTGTTGCTCTCTACCGACTCAAGTAGCGGCTATCGCCTTAACGGCCCCTATCAGCAGATCTATCTCTTCTGCTGTATTGAAGTATCCGGGGCTCACGCGGACGGCACCGTCGGGGAATGTTCCGGCATGACGGTGGGCATCAGGTGCGCAGTGCGTGGCACAGCGTACCATCAAAGAGTACTCTTCATCGAGCCTCTGGCCTATTGCGTCGGGGCTTTTGCCCTCTAGCGTAAAGGCGACTAGGCTTACGCGTCTGTCTGCCTCCAGAGGTCCAAGTATCTTAAGACCCTTTATCTCTTGAAGACCGGTTAAGAGCCGGGCGGTAAGTGCTCTCTCAGTGTTTCTTATCTTCAGAGGCCCTTCTTTAAGTATAAACTCAATTCCGGTACGAAGCCCTGCTACCGCCGGGGTGTTCATAGTGCCGGCTTCGAGCCTCTCTGGAATTTCTACCGTGTCGTCCGGCCCGCCGGTGCCGCCGTCTATAAGGGCCTTTGGTTCAACTCCCTCGCGGACGTAAAGAAACCCCGTGCCCTGCGGCCCGTAGAGCGCCTTGTGGCCCGTGGCCGCAAAGAGGTCAGCGCCTATCGCCTCAACATCGACCTCAAGGACTCCGACGCTCTGCGCGCCGTCCACCATAAAGAGTATCTTGCGCTCGCGGCACTTTGCGCCGATCTCTCCGACTGGTTGCACTGTGCCAAAGACGTTGGATGCATGAGTTATAGCTACCATCCGCGTCTCTTTTTTTACGGCCTCCATTACCTTCGCCGGGTCGAGCAACCCCTCTTTATCCGGAGCAATACGGGTGACGGTAACGCCGCCCTGTTCGAGCCGTTTTAGCGTATTGACCATTGCGTTATGCTCTATGGCAGAGGTCACAACATGGTCGCCGGCTACGAGCGTCCCTTTTAGCGCAAGGTTTATCGCCTCTGTGGCGTTCTTGGTAAAGACCACGCGGGAGGAGTCGAGTGCGCCAATGAAAGATGCAACGGCCTCGCGGGCGTTAAAAAGTACGCGGGCGGCGTCTATAGACATACGGTGCGTTGCGCGCCCGGGGCTTCCGCCGATCTCAGTTATGACCGAAGCGACACGCTCGGCAACTGCAACAGGCTTTGGGAAGCTCGTAGCAGCGTTATCGAGATAGATTCTCTTCATAGACTTTCTGTCGAATAAGATGGATGGAACGGGGCCGAATAAGGAGTAGATATTACCACTTTTCAGGCCCGAATGCATGCAGAATAGATAGAAAAAGATAGTAAAAGGGGCTCCCTGTGCTTTAAGGAGCCCCTTTTATGACAGAAACTTTACTGTTCAGAGCGCCCTCGGACTACCCCGCACCGGCAACCGGATTTACTACTCGTCTACGACCGAGAGCACGACGCGGCTGAACTCGTCGAACCTGTACGGCTTAACGAGCACCGCAGAGAAGCCGTGCTCGGTGAAGTTGGCCATAATAGGGTCTCTTGAGTAACCGCTCGAGACCACTACCTTCGCGTCCGGGTCGAAACGGATAAGCTCTCCTATGGCCTCCTTGCCGTCCATGCCGTTCGGTATGGTAAGGTCCATTATCACGACCCTGTACGGCGCACCGGACTCTTTTGCCTCTTTATACAGCTTTATAGCCTCTACACCGTCCAAGGCAAAATCGACCTCAAAGCCGAGCAGTTTCAACATCTCTCCCGAAACGTCACGGATAATATCTTCATCATCCATGACCAGAACTCTTCCCTCTTGTTGCACGCTATCGTCTCCCTGTATATACTGTTCAGCCGCTGTTTCGACTCCCGGAAGGTAGAGACTGAAGACCGAACCCTTACCCTCCTTCGACTCGACCGTTATAC
>JADFVP010000121.1 GCA_015222595.1 Pseudomonadota bacterium | reverse complement strand
CCACCTGAGCGACCAGACCCTGTCGAAGAGCGGCAACCTACCGATAGAGACGAACGGCTCTACGCCTAAGTTCTTTAGCACCAACACAGAGGCTATGCCTGCAAAGAAGAGCAAAAAGCCTCTGAAGCGTACCTTGCGATCTGTCAAGGCAAAGATAATGCCGAGGGCCACCAGCAACAGCACAGTCGCCCCGGTGTAGCCGCCGAGCGTATCCCACACGCCGTTTATCGGCAAGAAGCGGTGGTACTCTCCTGCGACCTTAACCAGTTGGCTCGCGCCTACAATGCCCTCCGGGTCTGCCGGAAAGATAGTCGCCGAGGGGGTAAGGTATCCAACAATGCTGCGCCAGTTGACCATGCTCTGCGTGCCGATCGCTCCTCCGGCCGGATGGATATGGTGGCTTGAGTAGACCAGTTCTATAAAGAGCGCAAGCAGCGGCGCGGCCAGAGCGAGCCCTAAAATATAGCCGAACGAGAACCGTACGAGAGAAAAGAGGCGAGCGGCACTGGAGGCCAGCAGCCTGAAGAAAAGGTAGAGTGCGCCAAGGGCCGAGATGTAGAGCGCGACCTCCGGTTGCCCGGCGGTTATTAAAAGCGCTACAGAGACCGCGCAGTAGACCGTGCTCTTCGAGAGTATCGCGTCTTTCAATCCCGCAGTCTTGGAAGCTGAGGCGCGCAGCACAGACTCCACCGCGCACATAAAGACGGGCAGCACCATCGCGTTATTTACGAGCTGTTCTAAATTGATGAACCAGCCGAAGACCCCGGAGAGCATGTAGAAGAGGCCACCGAGAAAGGCCGCCCCGAACGACAGTCCGACCATCTGTAGAAACAGATACGAGAAGAAGCCGGCAACAACAAGTCTCGCGAGCATAAAGAAGTCCCACGTAACGGCGGGGCTGATGTCTTCTAAAATCTGATAAGGAAAGAAGGCGCGCGTTGAGTACTGCGCCGCCAGAGGCGTGCCGGAGGCCTGGTACGGATTCCAGAGCGGCAGGTGGCCGCTCCGATAGGTATCTCCGACCAGAGAGTTTATGGGAGCTTCGTAGAAGGCGGGCGTTGCAATGTCTACGTTGAAGCTGTTTACGGGAGTGCGCCCCTGCTGTGAATAGACGCCTTCGGCAACAGTGCCGTGCGGAACCAAGAGCGGGGCCACGAGGCTCTTTCCGCCAAAGAGTATCGGCGCATAGACTATAGCCACTACGGCTATGTAGAGAACAAGCGCGCAGATGTGCGCCCTCTGCCCTCCCTCGCCGACTCCGTATGGGGTTACGGCATCAGGCAATTCTACCGAGCTTGGTCAGAAAGTCCCCTACGGCCACCCTCAGCACCGCGCTCAAGTCCCATGCCTGATTGAGCTGTTCTTTGTACTCGGCGGCAAGTTCTTTAAGCATCTCTACCTGATCGGCCTCAAGGGTAACATTAAGGTCTACAAAATCCTCTTCGTGATCGTGTTCGTTATGGTCCGTCATACCTGCACCTCGCTAGTATCGTGTATTTTAAAAAGATGTCTAATCGATAGAAGAAACTTCTTATGGCTCTTAGTAGAGCAGTTAACTATACCAGCAACACCCCGGTCTCGACCGTCTAAATTACCACAGTGGTACCTAATAAAAAGAACGAACGCTCCCTGATAGAAAGAGCGAACGCTCATCTACAGCTTGTCTCTTCCTTCTTCTTGCGCGCCTCTTCTATTACCTTGGCCTTGAAGTCGCGGTGG
>JADFVP010000120.1 GCA_015222595.1 Pseudomonadota bacterium | reverse complement strand
GCACTGGGCCTGGTTCCAGAGGCTCCGGCTCCGGTACTCCGGTACTCGAAGATATTACGCTCAGCGTTGCGCCTGACGAGCTGCTGGCGATAATAGGGCCCAATGGTTCCGGCAAGACGACTATCTTGAAGGCGCTCCTCGGGCTTCTTACTCCTGTAAGCGGTTCTATCGAAGTGCTCGGCCGTACGCCGAAAGAAGGGCGAAGAGACGTCGGTTATCTGCCGCAAAAGCGGCGGTTCGACCCGGCCTTTCCGATCACCATCTTCGACGCCGTCCTGATGGGCCGCTACCGGGGGCTCTTCAAGGGCTACACAAAAGAGGACAAAGAGAAGACCGGCGCAGTACTGGAGCGTGTAGGCATGTATGAACGGCGCGACTCTCAGGTTGGCACTCTGTCTGGCGGACAGGCTCAGAGGGTCTTTCTAGCGCGCGCAATAGTCAAGGAGCCGGAGCTTCTGCTCTTAGACGAACCGACCGCTTCGATAGACCCTGAGATGCAGAGCTCGTTCTACGACCTTCTCTCGGAGTTAAAGGAGCGGATGGCGATACTGCTCGTAACGCACGACATAGGGGCCATCTCCGTCCACGTAGATACGGTTGCGTGCGTCAACAGAACGCTCTTCTACCACGGAACCACCGAGGGCATAGAGAACCTCGACGAACTATATAACTGCCCGGTCGATATAATCTCGCACGGCGTGCCGCACAGGGTGCTTGCCGAACATGATAAGGAACATGGCGGCGCAAACGACAGAGCGCACGACAGAGGCCAAGACTGCTGCGGCCACGGTACGCCAGAGCGGCCTGATGGAGAGCGGTCAAATGGAGAGCGCGATGTTTGAGTTACTCCAGTACGATTTCATGCAGAACGCCTTTGTGGCAGCGGTGCTGGTGTCCATTGCCTGCGGCATCGTCGGCACGTACGTCGTCACCAAGAAAATCGTCTTCATCTCCGGCGGTATCTCGCACACGGCCTTTGGCGGCATCGGGCTCGGCTACCTGCTGGGAATAAGCCCGATACTCGTGGCGATTCCCTTTAGCCTCCTCGCCGCAATAGGCATAGGGGTTATCAGCAGAAGAACGGTCGTCAGCGAAGACACTGCCATAGGCATACTCTGGACCGTCGGCATGGCACTCGGCATAATATTTATAAACCTCAATCCCGGCTACGCCCCCGACCTCTTCAGCTACCTCTTCGGCAATATTCTCACTGTGCCGCGCTCCGATTTGTTTATAATGTTGGTGCTAGATATAGTGATACTCGCCTGCGTACTGCTCTTCTACCGCGAGTTCTACGCGCTCAGTTTCGACGAAGAGTTCGCAACCGTTATCGGCATGCCTACGCGCCTGCTCTACCTTCTGCTGCTCTGCCTCGTGGCGCTCTCTGTTGTAGTCCTAATTCGCGTGGTCGGCATTATCCTCGTCATCGCGCTCCTCACGATTCCCGTGGCAATTGCGCGCCAGTACGTCTCTAGCTTCAAGGCCATGATGACGCTCTCGGTCGTAACCGGTACGGTCATGACGGTTTCGGGTCTAACGGTCTCGTACTTTTTAGACCTCGCCTCTGGGGCGACTATCGTGATACTCCTTGGCGCGGCTTTTGGAGTGACATCTTTACTTAAGAGACGCCGGGTTTAACGAGCGTGAGCATAAAGTAAAGCTAATACCCGTTTAATACTCGGTTAATCGGGGCGTGGTACTATTTGTGTATGGTTGGCGCGTTTAGAGAGTTTATAACAGCGTAAAATACTTGACTCTTTCTTGGCCTGCGGATAACATTATCTTTTTAGGAGTTGGCCCAATAAGAAGAATCGATAGGTGGCAGCATATGTTTGTAAGTCGAATAAAAAAAACCTTTACCGCTCTTGGGACCGTTACTCTCGCGCTCGCAGTTTTCTTTGCTTTCGCCGGTACGGCCTCAGCCGGATCTGCTGTGGTTGGACAGAAGATCTTCAGTCAGAAAAAGTGCGCAGGCTGTCACCAGATAACGGGCCCGGCCAAAGAGAAGACCATAGCCGACCAGATGAAGCGCAAGGGTCCTGAGCTTTGGTATGCGGGAAGCAAGTTCGTGCCCGGATTTTTAGAGGGCTGGCTCAAAAACCCCGTGGTCATTCGTCCGATGGAGTACTACTCGCTGACAAAGAAGAATCTTGGAACTCACGTTAAGCTCGCACCGCGTGAAGCTTCAGACGTCGCGGCCTATCTTGGGTCGCTCCGCTCTGCTGCCGTAAAGCCCGTAGGCATAGTGCCGACGGTAGACAGGCGCGCCCGGATAATCTTCGACAAGTCTCAGTCTTGTTACGGCTGCCACCAGGTCTTGTCACGGCGCGGACGCGTTGTCGGGGGGCTCACAGGACCGACTCTTATAGGCGCAGGTGCGAGGCTCAACCCGGACTGGATCTTCGCCTATCTTACGGACTCCAAGACCTTTAAGCCGGTTAAGGATATGCCTGAGTACACGGGCGTGCTCTCAAGGGCCGAGATGGCCGCGCTCTCGGCCTACATATC
>JADFVP010000119.1 GCA_015222595.1 Pseudomonadota bacterium | reverse complement strand
GCTAT
The DNA here is from genome assembly GCA_015222595.1 of Pseudomonadota bacterium. Taxonomy (GTDB): domain Bacteria; phylum Desulfobacterota; class GWC2-55-46; order GWC2-55-46; family JADFVP01; genus JADFVP01. The sequence goes on along the minus strand of JADFVP010000119.1, from coordinate 2,659 downwards.
CATGTCGAAGACGTCGTCGCATGTGCCGCTCGACACGACTCTTAAGTAGTTGGCATAGCCGCTAAGGTGCGTATGCCAGTCGGCATATACAGTGGCCAGAATCTCGCGTCTCTTCTCCGATGAAGAACGGTTCAGCGCAACTAGCGCGGCCACGCGCTCTGTCGTGTTTGTAGCCGCGTTGAAGGTATCTATAATAAGGGCGTGGCTCTCCGGCGTATCGTCCACTGAGATGAGTTCCAAGAGCACGTTCTGGTAAAGGCGCTCTTCTATTCCCGCGCTCGGTCCCGTACCCGTAACCTTAGCGGACTTGCTCGCCTCGAACTCTCTTAAAAGTTCGCCTCTGAACTTTCTGTTCACTGCGCGCGCCATCCCCTCTCTTACTCTCACAAGCTCCTGATACCAGGTCGTGTACCTTCTGTCTATCGGAGCCTCGTCTATGCGCAAAAAGTACGCCTTCAGCGCCGGGGGCAGAGTTCTATCCGCTAGCAACTCACCGTAGAGCGCAAGCCACTCGGCGCCGATCTCTTCAATATTTACGGCTTCGAGATCAGGGGCCTCCAGGAGCGCAACGCGCACTCTGTCGGTAAGTTTTCGCATCGCGTCAACGCGGTTATAGGTATTGGGGTCTAGCCGCACCTGAGCAACCAGGGCCTCAGGAGCGATATCTTCGAGAGCGAAGGTTCCGTAGAAGGAGCTGTCGCGGTTGATCGAAGCGACTGCCGGGGCCTCTGTGACGGACTCTATAGTAAGTTCGGCCTCTAAAGAGTCGAGCACGAAGATCTGCTCCGTACCCTCTATATCTTGTCCGTCGGAGTTGACGAGCCCGAGCACGATGGGCAGCACAAAGGGCTCTGCGCCCTCAACCGATTGCTGCTTGAACGTTACCTTGAAAGTTTTGGCTTCTGCGTCGTAACGGGTAGTGGCCGTAACCTTCGGGTAGCCTACGCGATAGAGCCACTCGCTCTTGAACCGGTCGAACTTCATTCCAGAGACCTCTTCGAAGCAGGCGAAAAACTGGTCGTTGTTGGCGTTGCCAAGATTATACCGCTCGAAGTAGAGGCTCTTTGCGGCCTTGAACTTGTCGGCTCCTATTATGAGGCGCAGCATCCTTATCACCTCTGCGGCCTTAACATAGGTAACGCCGTCAATCAGTTCGTCCGGCTCGTTAAAGCCCTCGCGCACAATCCTGCCGTAGTGGCCCGCGTCCTCTATGGCAAGCGGACCCGCAAGGGGGGCGCGCACGGAGTCTATCTCGCGAAGGCGCGCAAATGACGGGTCGAAGTGGTCGGCCATGAACTGCCGCTCAACATCAACCGTGTACGCCTCGTTCAGCCAGACGTCGAAGGGTGTTTCCATCGTGGTCTCGGACCCGCACTGATTGTGCTCGAACTCGTGGACGATGACCGCATGGGCGTAGAGCACCATGGCGTCGAGCGTGTGGGCGGTTATCATCGCCGCGTCCGTGACTATAGTGGTGTTGCCGAGGTTCTCCATGCCGCCGAAGTTGGACTTGGTCATGCAGATAGTGCGGTAGGTGTCGAAGGTGTACTCGTACCCCTGAGTCTTCTCTATCCAGAGCACCGACTCTTTTAGAATATCCATCGGTATGCGCGCGTCGTCTATGGAGCCCGAAGGGACAAGATACTCAAGGGCGACAGTGCGGCCCGACGGATAGGTGACGGTGTCTTCCAGAACCTCCCACGTGCCTACGCAGACCAGAAATAGGTACGGCGACATCGGAATTGGGTTGTCGAAGGTGATGACCTGCCGCGACGGGTCTCCGGGTTTCGGCACGGGCCTGCCATCGGGATTCGATGTACGGTCTATGTTGCCGTTACTAATAAGGTGCGTATAACCGGCGTCGGCCTCTATGGTAGTCGTCATCGTGCACTTGGCGGTACAGTCGTCGAAGACGGGCATTATGCGCTGAAAGCCCCACTGCTGGCACTGCGACATGTACTGCTGGGGCGCGCCCGGCGGGGTTGCGTCAGTATAGAGCCCTTCTAGGATATTGTCGGTCGGGGTGCAGAGGCTGTCTGTCCTGATGAAGAACCGCTCGCCAGGCTCAACACGTTCGGGCAGGTGGACTATGAGTTTATCGTCCTCTTTTTTGTAGTCGAACCGAAGATCAGTACCCTCAGCGTCGTCTTGCAACGAACAGAGCATGACCGAACGGATATCAAGGTCCGAGGCGTCGAGCACGATAGAGTCGAGCGCCTCGGCAGCCGTCATGTCGAGCATGTTGAGCCCCTCGACACCGGAGTCAGTAAAGTTTAAAAAGATATTCAGGTGATTGAGCTTTACAGGCAGCGGCCCGAAGTCTTCTCTTACGTACTTGAACTTTCTGCTGCCGTCCGCGGCTCGATTGTTACCATTTTCCACAGTTATTCCGTCCTTTTTTTAAAAAGTATATTACGATAACACTCTTCGCGTACTGACGCATAGAGTATAGCAGATTAAAGGAGTGCGCACTACCCGAAGTGCAAGACAGACCGATAACCGAACCGGAGCGTTGCCGGTACGCCTGTACGGAAAGTATAATTAGGTTGAAGTAAGAAGGAGGTGTGCCTGTGTCTTATCAGAAGTATTCTAATGCTTAGCGGAAGAAAGGGACCACTCTGAAAATAGACATACGAAGCGGGATCTACGACTCAGGTGG
>JADFVP010000118.1 GCA_015222595.1 Pseudomonadota bacterium | reverse complement strand
TCTCTATGCTCCGCGCCGAGGTAACCGGCGTCAAGGTCGCTCTCTCTTTAGCAGGCGAGAACGCTGAGAGCAGGCGCGTTGCCGCCGGGGGGCCGCTCTATATTGTCGGTATTGAAGCTCAAAAGGCGATAGACTCCGCTCCGTCCGAGCGTCCGATACATCTCTTTACGCTCAAGGCTGCCTTCGGCTCGGTCGGCTCAAAGCTCAGGTACGCCCTCTACCCTGCGAGCGTCGAACTTGCCGAGTTCGGCAAAGGAGCTTTCGGCAGCCTGATCCGAGGAGACCTTGTTCTGATCTATATTCCGGCTGCCGCGCTCGTCACAGAAGAGAACGTGGCGGCTGTTCAGAGAATTGAGGCCTCCATGGTGCGAGGCTACGGCCTTACGAGGCTCTACGGCGAGAGGTTCGGGGAGGCTGCTGCTCCGGGGGCATACGCCGCACTCTTTATAGTGGATAGAGCCGACGGGGGGCTGCTATGATCCATGCTGCCATCAGTACCATCTTCGCCTTTGCGATTGTGTTGCTCGCAGGCCGCCTCGTTCTTTTAGGCGTAGACCCGGCAGGGGTGCTCCGTTTAGGCAGACTGTCGATAAACGCGCTCGGCCTTCTGTTCGGTCTCGGCGCACTCTCTTTGCAGCTCTTCTTCTACTCGGTTGCCGGGCTCGGTGTCACGTCCTTTAGCGTGGCCCTACCGTGGGTCGTGCTGCTCATTGCGCTCCTGCTGCTCTACAGGACAGGAACGATAAAGAGGCCTGTTTATGCGCAGAGTACCGGTGTGCCTACTTCACAGTGGGGCGCGGTCGAAACAGTGGCAACCGTAATTATCGCGCTTCAGCTCGTCTATGTATTTGTCTACTACGGGGCCCTGCCGATTACCGGCTGGGACGCATGGTCTATCTGGTTCTTCAAGGCGCGCGCCTTCTTTATTGACGGCGGAGTGACCTCCGGCTTTCTGCTTAATGCTGATTACGGCTACGACCACCCAGACTATCCGCTCCTGGTGCCGCTCTCATTAATGTGGCTCTTTACGACGCTAGGAGAGGCGAACGACATTGTAGCGAAGATACTCTACCCGATACAGTTCGCCGCGCTGCTGGCTCTTCTGTACTACTTTATACTGAGAAGCGTCGGGCGCAGGAGCGCGCTCGTTGCCGCTGCACTGCTCTCGCTAACCCCACTGGTTGTGATACACTCCGCAGGCCTTCCCCAGAAGATCGGCGGGCTCTACTCCGGGGACTTTGTCGGTTATGCGGACTTAACGCTCGCGCTCCTCTTTATGGCTTCCGGCGGCTTTATCTATCTATACGCAAAAGAGGGCGCCGGCAGCGCCTTAAGGGCCGCAGCTCTTGTGCTGGCTATCGGGGCGTGGACCAAGAACGAGGGCGTGGTCTTTGCGCTCCTCGGCGCGTCGCTTCTTCTGCTTCTGCTGCTGCTTAAGAGTTTCAAACTGCCCCTTTCGTCCTTCTTTTTTCCCACAAGCAAGAGGACACAAGAGAGGCCCGAAGGTGTCAAAGTGGCCACGAGTGTGCTTTTTATAGTTGCAGCGCTCGCGCTCTTTGTTCTACCCTGGGCGCTCTACAAGGCGCACTTCGGTCTCGGCAGCGAGTACACCGGAGGGCTCAACGTCGGCACAATAGGAGAGAACATAGGCAGACTACCCTTTGTGCTCGGCGCGATACTAAAGCACCTCTTTGTTCGCCTTTCACTAGTAAGCGTTGCATGGTGGGTACTTGCGCTCTCTGTTGCTCTTAATTTGAAGGGGATCTTAAGGCCCGGAGTTTTTGCGCTTCTTCTTCTGCTCATCGGGCAGTTCGCGGTCTATACGCTCGTTTACGTGATAACCCCGGCGGATGTCGCGTGGCAGATATCGACCTCGCTCGACCGGCTCGTGCTCCACATGACTCCGCTGGCTCTCTTAATTGCGTTCTTGAATGGAGGCGGGGTGATAGAAGAGCGGAGGTGCTCTTGAGCCACGCTTTGACACTAACGGCTTCTCGGTGTTACTCTTAGGTCGGTCGTCGAGCTTTTTTATATTTCTTAGAAGTATCTGGAAGTACAGTGAAGTATCGGGCGCACTTGCCCCGTAGAAAGGTTTACTAATGTCGTTTAAATCCGGTTTCGTCTCTATAGTCGGTAGGCCCAATGCCGGCAAGTCCACGCTCCTGAACGCGCTGCTCGGCGAGAAGATTTCTATTATCTCGAGAAAGCCGCAGACCACGCGCAACGTTATTCGCGGGGTCAAGAATATCGATAACGGTCAGGTAGTCTTTTTGGACACTCCAGGCATACATGTCGGTAAGGGGCTGTTGAATGAGCGGATGGTCAGAGAGGCTATGGCGTCGCTAAGAGACGTAGATGCCGTGCTCTACATGATAGAGGTCTCAGAGAAGGTTAGCTCTGACGACAAGCTTATAATTGAGGGGCTTAAGAGCGCGGGCAACGCGGCCCCTCCAGTTCTTTTGGGGATAAACAAGGTAGATAAAGTTCCGCATGAGAAGCTCCTGCCCTTTATAGGCGAGGTCTCCGGGCTCTACCCCTTTAAAGAGATCGTACCGCTCTCGGCCCTTAAGGGCGAGGGCGTTGAAAGCCTGCTGGGGCTGATAGAAGAGCTATTGCCCGAAGGCCCTCAGTACTTTCCCGACGACATTTCCACCGATCAGCCGGAGCGTTTCATAGCCGCCGAGATAGTGCGCGAGAAGCTCTTCTGCCTGACCCACGACGAGATACCGTATTCGCTGGCGGTGGTTGTGGAACGATTTAAAGAGGGCAAGACAAAGGCCGGGGCAGGCTTAATAGAGATAGATGCGGTAATAAATGTGGAGCGCGAGAGCCAGAAGGGTATTGTTATAGGCAAGGGTGGCAAGCTCTTGAAGCGGGTCGGGAGCGAGGCGCGCACCGACATAGAGGGGCTTCTCGGTTCCAAGGTATTTTTAAAGCTCTTCGTTCGCGTAAGCAAGGACTGGACCAAGAGCGAGCGGACGATAGAAGAGTTCGGTCATTAGCTGAGAGTGAGAGTGGAGAGTTATGAAACCGGTAGTAGCAATAGTAGGCAGACCGAACGTCGGGAAATCGACGCTCTTTAATAGACTCATCGGTATCCGCAAGGCGGTGGTGGTGGACGAGCCGGGTGTTACGCGCGATCTCAACTACGCAGATGTCGTTGAGTGCGGCCGCACCTTTACGCTCGTAGACACCGGGGGCTACGAGCCCGGAAGCCCGGACACCATACAGACGCAGGTGCGCGAGCAGGCGACCTACGCGATAGAGGATGCAGACCTTGTGCTGCTGCTCTTCGACGGACGCACGGGCCCGACCGGAGAGGATGCTCTTCTGGTAGATATGCTCAGAAAGGTCTCCAAGCCGGTCGTCTACGGTATCAACAAGATAGATTCGGCCACCCTGGAGCCCGATATGGCCGAGTTCTACTCTCTCGGTATCGACTCTCTTGTGGGGCTCTCGGCAGAACAGGGCCGGTCCATCAACGAGCTTCTGGACGCGATACTCGCTCACCTGCCTGACGAGGGTGAAGAGGAGGAGAACTCGGACACGGTAAAGGTAGCTATAGTAGGCAGACCGAACGTCGGCAAAAGCTCGCTCCTTAACAGGCTTACCGGAGGCAAGAGAGCGCTCGTAAGCCCTATTGCCGGCACTACGCGAGACCCTGTGGACATGCCCTTTGAGCGCGACGAGAAGAAGTACCTCTTTATAGATACCGCCGGGATACGCAAGAAAATGAAGATCAGCCACAAGGTGGAGATCTACTCGGCCATCGCTGCGGTTCGCTCTATAAGCAGGTGCGACCTTGCGGTTCTGGTGGTAGACGCAGTAGACGGTATAACCATGCAGGACGAGAAGATAGCCGGACTCATAGAGGACAACTTCAAGTGCTGCGTCGTGGTTGTAAATAAGTGGGACGCAATAGAAAAAGATACTAAAACAATGAGCAGGGCTGTCGATATGATAAAGGAGAAACTCGCTTTCGTCTCTTACGCTCCCGTGCTCTTCATTTCTGCCCTCACCGGGCAGAGGGCCACTCAGGTCTTCGACTCCGTTGACTCCGTAATGGAGGCAAGCAGAGCCGAGTTCAAGACCTCGAAGCTCAACATTGTGCTCGAAGCTGCTACGTGCGCCCATCATGCGCCGTCGCACAGAGGCAAGATGGTCAAGTTCTACTATATGACACAGACCGGAACTGCTCCGCCGACCTTTACGATCTTTACAAATACCGTAGAGGGAATCAGGGAGTCGTACCGGAGGTATCTGATTAATTACTTCAGAGAGGCGCTTGAACTTAAGGAGGTGCCTATTAAGCTGAAGTTCAAACGGAGGCATTGATAGGCTCTAGTTATGTTGAGGCGGTATCTAATACTCAGAGGCTCAATAAACCTCTTTTATGAGAACCACGGCTTTGAGCGCGCCGCGGCCATATCCTTCTACGCCTTCTTCTCGCTTATTCCCATTATGCTCTGCATAACGGCCGGGCTGGGGTTTTTGCTCGGCTCCAGGGTAGACCTCTTAGACCGGGTCATCGATCTTACGAAGACGACCGTGCCGTACATAAGCGACTCTATAATACTCGACCTCAGGGGGCTTGCGGCCAAGTGGCTGGCCATGGGGTGGGTCAGCGTGCTGGTGCTCATCTCTAGCGCCGAGCTTGTGCTCAACTCCTTTTCCACCTCTTTAATAGCCATCTTCGGAATGCGCAAGAAGTTCGGCTTTGTCAGAAAGAGAATAGTAAACATTTTCGTGCTCCTTATGGCGGTCTTAACGGCCTTTCTCTCTTTGACGGTGACCGCCGTAGTGAACATAATCCACAGTTACGACATGAAGCCCTTTGGGTACGATATAGGGTACTACTTCCTGGAGGGATTAGCGCTCAACTATCTGCTGCCCTTTATTACCGTCGTAGTCGCCGTGGCAATAGTCTTCAGGATCTTTTCGGGAGGGAACCTGAACTGGCGTTTCGCCTTCTACGGCAGCGCCGTCTTTTCGGTCATGTGGGAGGTGGCAAAGCACCTCTTTGCCTTCTATCTGTCGCACTTTCCGAGCTACAATAAGTTCTACGGCTCTTTAGGCACGATAATGATACTGCTTGTCTGGCTCTTCTTTACCTCTACGCTCTTTCTCTTCAGCGCCTCTGTTGCGCGCTCGGCCTTTTTGGAGAGCAAGGCCGAGGGGAAGTAGCTTTAGGGGCCGGTCAGGGCCGGGGTGGCGCAGAAAACGGCAAGAAATGGCTCAAATAACGGTTCCGGGCCTTGACTTACCACCTCTTTGGACATAAGATTTAGATTGTAATGCCATCTGTTATGTGACAAAATAATGCGATATTTTAGTAAGTTAATAGCCGTGAGGAGTATAGATGAACAATCTTTATAAAAATATTGCGATGTGGCTGATTATAATCGCCACGGTCGTTCTTATGTTCAACCTTATAAGCTACAAGCAGCCGACGGCGAACACGATAACTTTCACCGATTTTATCGCTTCTGTCGAGAACGGCTCTGTCTCTGAGGTAACCATTCAGGGCAACGATATTGCCGGCAAGTTCGAAGGGGACAAACCCTTTGTAACCTACTCTCCGCAATATCCTGATCTCATCAACAAGCTCCGCGCAAGTGGCGTGAGGATAACGGCGGCCCCTGTGGTCGACTCTCCGTCGTGGGGCACTATCTTCGTTTCGTGGTTCCCGATGATACTCCTCATCGGCGTCTGGATCTTCTTTATGCGCCAGATGCAGGGAGGGGGCGGCAAGGCCATGAGCTTCGGAAAATCGAAGGCCAAGCTCTTGACCGAAGAGAACCACAAGATTACCTTTGCAGACGTTGCCGGAATAGAAGAGGCCAAGGACGAGCTTGAAGAGATAGTCGAGTTTTTAAGAGACCCGAAGAAGTTTACGAAGCTCGGCGGCAAGATTCCCAAGGGTGTGCTTCTGGTAGGCGCGCCCGGAACCGGTAAGACCCTTCTGGCCAAGGCCATAGCGGGCGAGGCCGGGGTGCCGTTCTTTACGATCTCGGGAAGCGATTTTGTAGAGATGTTCGTCGGAGTCGGAGCCTCGCGCGTACGCGACCTCTTCATGCAGGGCAAGAAGAACGCGCCGTGCCTTATCTTCATAGACGAAATTGATGCTGTCGGACGCCACAGGGGCGCAGGCCTTGGTGGCGGGCACGACGAAAGAGAGCAGACGCTCAACCAGCTGCTTGTAGAGATGGACGGCTTCGAGTCGAACGAGGGCGTTATTATAATAGCGGCAACCAACCGTCCCGACGTTCTGGACCCCGCGCTCTTAAGACCTGGCCGGTTCGACCGTAACGTAGTGGTCTCCAAGCCAGACGTAAAGGGTAGGGAGGCGATACTGAAGGTTCATGTCTCCAATAGTCCGCTTGCGGACAACGTAAAGCTCGACGAAATAGCGCGCGGCACTCCCGGCTTTACAGGCGCTGACCTTGCGAACCTCGTCAACGAGGCCGCGCTTATGGCTGCGCGCAAGGGCAAAGACAAGGTAGAGATGGAGGAGTTCGACTCTGCCAAGGACAAGCTCTTAATGGGCACGGAGCGGCGCAGCATGGTTATTAGCGACGAGGAGAAGAAGAACACCGCTTATCATGAAGCGGGCCATACGCTTGTTGCGCGCCTTATTCCGGGCACCGACCCTATACACAAGGTTTCGATCATTCCGCGCGGCATGGCGTTAGGCGTTACGCAGCAGCTACCTATTGATGAACGGCACACCTACAACACTGAGTATCTGCTGAACAACGTGGCAGTCCTTATGGGCGGGCGCGCGGCAGAGGAGCTTATTTTGAAGCACATGACCACGGGCGCTGGCAACGACATTGAGCGGGCAACGGAAATTGCGCGCAAGATGATCTGCGAGTGGGGAATGAGCGAGAAGCTCGGCCCCTTGAGTTTCGGCAAGAAGGAGGAGCAGGTCTTTCTGGGGCGCGACATAGGCCAGAGCCGCGACTTTAGCGAAGAGACCGCCATTGCAATAGACGCCGAGATGAAGGATATAGTGAAGGACAACTATAGCCGTGCGTACAAGCTGCTCGAAGGGCACCAGGATGAGCTTCACGGTCTTGCAGAGGCACTTTTAGAGAAGGAGTCGCTCGATAGTGTAGAAATAGATACTATTATCTTTGGCCACGTTCAGGAGGATACCGCCAAAGGGGTTAAGGAGGCAGCAAAGTCCTCTGAGGTTGATAAGCCCGAAGGGCCTGCCACCAAGCCAGCCAAGGAGCGTGAAGACAAGGGCGGTAAGGGACACGGCGTAAAGGGTCGGCTCGGTTATATAGTAGACTGACAACCACTTTCCCAGACACTTTTTTGAGGAGCCCTTTTATAGTTAAAGCGGCTCCTCAATTTTTTTCTGCTCCTAACGGACGATTTCTTAAGCATGATAGACGGACTAATGACAGACTCTGTTGCCGACCGGACAACTGACCAGGGAACTGACTCTAAAGAAGAGCGGCTGGTACTGAAGGGCCGCTCGAAGAGCTGGGCCGTTGGCGGTCGTACTCTTATTATGGGCGTGCTGAACGTCACCCCGGACTCTTTCTACGACGGGGGCCGTTATCTAGATAGAGGGCTCGCGCTTGAAAGAGCGCACCGGATGGTAGCCGAGGGTGCGGACTTGATAGACGTAGGGGGCGAGTCAACGCGTCCGGGAGCGACACCTGTCGAAGTGGATGAAGAGCTTAGGCGCGTTATACCTGTTGTTGAAGAAATCGCAAAGGCCGGAATAGCCGTCTCTGTAGATACTTCGAAGGCCACGGTTGCCGAGCGTGCTCTCGGGGCCGGGGCCGAGGTGGTCAACGACATAACCGCCCTTGAAGGAGACCCGCGTATGGCCGGGGTCTGCGCGGCATCAGGCGCTGCTGTTGTTCTTATGCATATGCGCGGGACGCCTGAGACCATGCAGCGCGATGTTGTGTACACAGATATAGTCTTAGAGGTGCGAACCTACCTTGAGGCGCGCGTTAAGTTCGCAATAGAGAGCGGCATAGCAGTCGATAGGATAGCAATTGATCCGGGGATCGGTTTCGGCAAATCCGCTGAGGGAAGCCTTGAACTCTTAAGGCGGCTTGGAGAGTTCACCTCTCTTGGAGCGCCGCTTCTGGTGGGGCTCTCGCGTAAATCTTTTATCGGACTCATGATAGGCGAAGAGGCTCAGGGGGCGGAATCCTCCAACTCCGACGCTCGTCTTGTCGGCACCATAGCAGCCTCTGCGGCGGCTATAATGAACGGGGCGCAGATACTCAGGGTTCATGATGTCAAGGAGACGCGCGAGGCGGCCCTTGTTGCCGATAGCGTAAAGCGGCCCGGAGCGTAGTTCTAAAGAAGCAGTCCGGTGGAGTGAAAGATAAGACACCGCCGCTCTTTTGTTATATGATGGCAGAGCATTTTTTTTATTGTAGAAACAGGGCCTGTATGGGGTACGGGCTTTTAATTTTTTAAAAGTGAGGGGTTTGGCATGGCTCTAAAGAAGAGGATATTCGGAACGGACGGCGTAAGGGGAATTGCCAATAAGGAGCCGATGACGGCGGAGATGGCCCTTCAGCTAGGTCGCGCCATCGCCTATGTATTCAAAAAGCAGGATCACAGGCACAGGATAGTCGTTGGTAAGGACACCCGCCTTTCCGGCTATATGTTGGAGAGCGCGCTAATGGCCGGAATCTGCTCTATGGGCGTCGATGCGCTTATGGTCGGCCCGCTGCCTACTCCGGGCATCGCTTTTATAACTTCGAGCATGCGCGCAGATGCCGGCGTGGTTATAAGCGCATCTCATAATCCGTATCAGGACAACGGCATAAAGTTCTTCTCAAGAGAGGGCCTTAAGCTGCCGGACGAGATGGAGCTTGAGATAGAGAGCTTTATCTTCGACAATGAAGACCCGACGCACCGTCCGACAGCCAGTGAGGTCGGCAAGGCCTACAGGTTCGAAGACGCCATAGGCCGGTACATTGTTTTTGCCAAGCACTCATTTCCTGATGAGCTTACGCTAGAAGGGCTGACCATTGCGGTTGACTGCGCTAACGGCGCAGCCTATAAGGTCGCGCCTGCCGTTTTCGAGGAACTCGGCGCAAAGGTTGTAGCCATTGGCATTGAGCCCAACGGCGAGAATATTAACCTCAACTGCGGCCCGCTCCATACCGAGGGGCTGAGACAAGCGGTTAAAGACTCCGGGGCCGACGTCGGCTTTGCGATAGACGGTGACGGAGACCGTTGCATAATGATAGACGAAAAGGGCGAAGAGGTAGACGGCGACCATATAATGGCGATGATCGCAATCTCGATGATAAAAGAGGGAACGCTCAAGAAGAATACCCTCGTCTCTACCATCATGAGTAACTCTGCGCTCGAAGAGGCGATAGAGGGCGCAGGCGGCAAAGTTGTAAGAACCGGGGTCGGCGACAGGTACGTTGTTGAAGAGATGCTAAAGAACGGCTACAACCTCGGCGGCGAGCAGTCCGGACACATAGTCTTCTTCGACCATACGACCACGGGAGACGGAACAATCACCGCCTTGCAGGCCCTTAAGATGATCGTTCAGGAGGCCAAGCCGGTCTCTGAGCTGGCCAAAGTACTTACTCCTTATCCGCAGGTACTTGTAAACGTACCCGTTAAAGAGAAGAGACCAATTGAGGAGATGGCGGACCTCTCTGCCGCGCTTGAGCGTATAAGCGGGAAACTGGGGCGTCAAGGTAGAGCCTTTATCCGCTACTCAGGTACAGAGTCTTTGGCGCGCATAACCATCGAGGGCAAGGACAAGGCTGAGATCGAGGCTATGGCCAGTGAACTTGAAGGACTTTTGAAAAGGGAAGTAGGCTGATGGCGACTCTATCGGTAAATGTAGATCATGTGGCAACTGTAAGGCAGGCACGGCTCGCCAAAGAGCCGGACCCCGTTACTGCTGCGCTCATGGCGGAGCTTGCAGGGGCCGACGGCATTACAATCCATCTGCGTGAAGACAGGCGCCATATACAGGACCGCGATCTCTCTATCTTAAGAAAGACAGCCAAGACGCGGCTCAATCTCGAAATGGCGGCAACCCCTGAGATGTTAGGCATTGCGCTCGAAGTGAAGCCCGACATGGTAACAATAGTGCCAGAGAAGCGTGCGGAGCTTACTACCGAGGGCGGGCTCGACGTAACCACCAAGGTCGAAGCCGCAAAGCTCAAAGAGTTCGTAACGAGCCTCAAGGAGGCCGGGATTCCCGTGAACCTCTTTATAGACCCGGCATTAGAAGCCGTAAAGGCGTCGCATAGAATTGCGGCCGACGGTGTGGAGATTCATACAGGAACCTATGCCGATGCCGACATCAATGCCGATAACGGGGAGCGCAGGTGCGGCGAGTTCAAGAGGGTACATGAAGCGGCGCTCTTGGCCCACAAGCTCAAGCTCAAGGTGCATGCCGGGCACGGGCTCGACTACTCGAACATCAAAGCAGTTGCGGCTATACCTGAGATCACCGAGTTCGCTATCGGCTACTCGATAGTGTCTCGCGCCATCTATGTCGGCATAGAGGCTGCGGTGACCGAGATGAAGAGGCTTATAGGCTAGTTCTTAACAGATTCGATTTAAGAGGTCTTGAAGTAACCCAATGGTGCATGGCGTTGGCATAGAGATTGTTTCGGTCGAGCGCTTTCTGGCCGTTATGGATAGAAGGGGCGAGAAGTTTCTTCGCAGGCTCTTTACCGAGGCAGAGCTTCGGTACTGTAAGCGGAAGAAGAGCCCTGCGGTTCATCTCTCTGCGCGCTTTGCCGCCAAGAGGAGCCTCTTTAAGGCGCTTGGCCGCTCTCTGGGGTATGCGAGCGTCGAAGTGGTGCATGACGGTAACGGCGCTCCGTCGCTTGCGGTAGAGGGCCCCGGCATAGATGGGCTCAGGTGCTCTCTGTCGATATCGCATTCAGCAGATTACTCGATAGCCGAGACGATAGTCGAAAAGATATAAAGAAGAGAGGGAGCAAGAGAATGAAGGCGGTAGACGCAGCCACGATGAAGCAGATAGACAGGCGTGCGGTAAAAGAGTTCGGCATGCGCAGTATTCAGCTTATGGAGAACGCAGGGCGCGGAGTTGCCGAGGTCGTGCTCTCTCTGCTCTCTCATTCGTCTGACTGGGCTCGTGCTCCGCGCGTCTCTATAATAGCAGGCAAGGGCAACAACGGGGGCGACGGTTTTGTCGCTGCGCGCCACTTAAAGAACGCGGGCGTGGACGTAACTGTCTACCTTCTGGCCGATACCGAGGCGCTAAAGGGCGACGCGGTCGTTAACGCCGTTATCTGGACCCGGATGGGCGGAGTAGTCAAGACCGTTACCACAAAGCGCGGGATCAAGAAGCACGAGTCGGCCCTCAGGCATTCGGCCATCATAGTAGATGCTATGCTCGGCACCGGCATTTCGGAGCCGGTAACCGGCATCTACGCCGAGGCGATAGAGCTTTTAAATACGACAGATAAACTGGTCGTGGCAGTAGACGTACCGTCGGGCATAGACGCAACCACAGGGGCTGTGCTCGGCGTGGCCGTGAAGGCCGACGTTACCGCGACGATCGCGGCGCTGAAGACGGGGCTCTTCACCTACCCGGCCCGTGAAAAAGCCGGAAGGATAGAGGTAGTCGATATCGGCTTGCCTGCGGAGCTTTTAACAGACGAGTCGATCTGCTGGAACGTAACGGAGGCTCTGGACGTAGCACGGGCGCTGCCCCCCCGGTCAACCGATTCGCACAAGGGCAGCTTTGGGCACTTGCTGCTCGTTGCAGGCTCTCCCGGAAAGACCGGGGCTGCGTACATGGCTGCGATTGGAGCTATGAGAACAGGGGTCGGGCTCGCAACTCTGGCGCTGCCTGAGAGCTTAAACTCTGTAATGGAGGCGAAGAGCACCGAGGTGATGACGGCCCCGCTGCCCGAGTCTTCCAACGGTTGCCTTTCGTTAGACTCTTACGGTGCGGTAGCTGCGCAGATGAATGCAAAGAGCGCGCTTGTGGTCGGCCCCGGACTCGGTACCACAAAGGGCGTAAGGGCTCTGGTAGAGCTGCTGATAAAGACCTCTGAAGTTCCCGTGGTTGTTGACGCCGACGGTCTCAACGCGCTTGGCGGCGAGTGCGGAGCTTTAAAGGAGGCCGAGGCCGCAATGGTTATTACGCCCCATCCGGGCGAGGCCGCGCGCCTGCTCGGCGTACAGACAACAGAGATTCAGGCCGACCGTATTGGTAGCGCCGAAAAGCTTGCGGCAATGACCGGGGCAGTTGTCGTCTTAAAGGGAGCCTGCACTATCGTCGCAGCTCCTCTGACTGCCGAGTCGGCCCCTGTCATCTACTTCAATACGACCGGTAACGCTGGGCTTGCAAGCGCCGGAACCGGCGACGTGCTGGCCGGAATGATAGGCGCGCTGTTGGCCGGAGGGCAGAGCGCACTGGACTCAGCTCTGAGCGCCGTCTACCTGCATGGTCTGGCGGCAGACATGATAAAAGAGCGCATCGGTATATGCGGGATGATGGCCATGGATATTGTGGCCGAGCTGCCTGCGGTCTTGAATACTTTTCTTTCAGACGTTTGCAAAGATGACTGAGCGCCGCAACGTAAATGTGCGGCAAACGACCGAGACGCCCGAAGAGACTGCGGCGCTTGGAGAGAGCTTGGCAGAAGGGCTGACGCCTGGCGACGTGGTCGGTCTCGTAGGTGAGCTAGGAGCTGGGAAGACCTGCTTCGTCAAAGGCGTTGCCGCCGGGCTAGGGGTTGCAGGCTACGTAAAGAGCCCCTCGTACACGGTAATAAATGTTTACGAGGGAGGGCGGCTGCCGCTCTACCACATCGACCTCTACAGGGTTTCGAGTTCTGCGGACTTCGATTCCATTGGTCTCGAAGAGTATATTTACTCCGAAGGTATTTCTGTTATAGAATGGGTCGATAATGTTGTCGGGCTTGAGTCCGACTGTACGGTAATAGTTACCTTGAAGTACGCAGAAGCAGAGGGCGCAAGAGAAATCAAGATTGAAAGAGTGAAATCGAAAGAGTGAAATCGAAAGCGGGTGGGCTGAAGCCCCCTCTGGGAGCTTACTTTTTTCATACCGTTTTTATATCGATAGAAAGATATTTTTTTAGTCCGTCTATTTTGCAGTATCGCCGGACGAAATCGAAATTATAATATTAGGGAGTCGATAAAATGAAAGAGTTCGATCTTGTTGTTGTAGGCGGCGGGCCCGGCGGCTACGTTGCCGCCATAAGGGGCGCGCAGTTGGGCGCTAGGGTTGCAGTGGTCGAGCGCGACAAAGTTGGCGGAACCTGCCTCAACAGGGGTTGCATACCGACCAAGGCGCTCTACTACTCTGCCAAGGCGTTGAAGGCCGCGCGCCACGCCGGAGAGTTCGGAGTGACTACCGGAGAAGTCGGGTTCGATATCGCTAAAGCCGTCGAACGCAAAGACTCTGTTGTAGAAAAACTCGTCGGTGGTGTAGAGCAGCTTCTAAAGGGCAACAAAGTAGAGCTTATTAGAGGCGACGCTGCAATAGAGGCTGGCGGGCGGGTAATAGTCAAGACCGCTGAAGGCGCTACGGAGCTTGGCGCAAAGTCTACCATAATAGCAACTGGCTCAGAACCGGCGCTCATTCCGGCCTTCAGTATAGACGGCAAAAACGTGCTGACCTCTACCGAGGCGCTCAACTTAAAAGAGATCCCGAAGTCGATGTTGATAATCGGCGGCGGCGTAATGGGATGCGAGTTCGCCACTATCTATGCGGCCTTTGGAACCAAGGTTACTATTGTCGAGCTTCTGCCGACCATACTCTCCACTGAAGACAAGGCCGTTGTTCGCGTCATAGCAAAGGGTTTTAAGGCCGCAGGCATTGAGGTCTTAACAGACGTTATGGTCGACGGCGTAGAGGTCGGCGACGGAGAAGTAAAGACCACCCTTAAGGACGGGCGCGAGATTACCACAGAGAAGGTGCTCGTAAGCATAGGGCGGAGTTTCAACTCCACCGGCTTCGGGCTAGAATCTCTCGGAGTCGAGACCGACAAGGGGAAGATCGTCGTGAACGACTCGATGGAGACCAATATAAAGGGGCTCTACGCTATTGGCGACGTCACGGGGCGCATGCTCTTGGCGCACATCGCCTCTGTGCATGGCGGCATAGCCGCAGCCAATGCGCTTGGCGGAAAAGAGACGATGGACTACTCTGCGGTTCCGGCCGGAATCTTTACCGACCCTGAGATTGCGAGTGTCGGTCTTAGAGAGAAAGAGGCGAAGGAACAGGAGTTAGATGTTGAGATAGGCCGCTTTCCTTATGTGGCGAGCGGCAAGGCGCTCGGCATGGGCGAGACCGACGGCTTTTGCCAGATTTTAGCCGAAAAAGGCTCAGATAAAATTCTCGGCTGCACCATAGTCGGCGCGCATGCGACCGACCTGCTCGGTGAAGTAACGCTTGCCGTTAAGGCCGATATGAAGGTTAAGGATATTATAGAGACGATACATGCCCATCCGACACTGCCTGAGATAGTGCTTGAAGCGGCGGAAGATGCGCATGGGAAGGCGGTTCATAAGATGGGCCGAAAGAGAAAGTAAAAAAATAGTTCTTTCCCCCAATCTCTTTGCTGGGTGCGAACGTAATACTGCTCACATATTCTTATATATGCTCCGCTTATTATCTTCGTCCCGCCTTGACTTTGGAAAAAATATCTAATTCTTAGACAGAACAGTCTAGATAAGTACGGCAGTTACTATTTTTTTTTAAAAAGGAAATTTTAAAGTGGCATTAATAGTACAAAAGTACGGCGGCACCTCGGTAGCCGACACTGAGCGCATAAAGGCCGTTGCAGAGCGCGTACTGAAGACTAAAGCGGAGGGTAACTCCGTGGTGGTCGTCTTGTCGGCCATGAGCGGTGAGACCAACAGGCTGGTCTCATTGGCCGAAGAGTTGAGCGCCGAGCCGGAAGGGCGCGAGTACGACGTTATCGTCAGTTCCGGAGAGCAGGTCACCATTGGGCTTCTCGCGCTCGCCTTAAGGGAGCGCAACTGCGAGGCCATGAGTTTTCTCGGCCACCAGGTTCCGATACTGACCGACTCTGCTTACTCTGCGGCGCGCATAGAGCATATAGATACCAGCAAGATCGTGCGCGAACTCGACGACGACGCCGTGGTGATAGTCGCGGGATTTCAGGGCATAGATACGCTTGGCAACATAACGACGCTTGGGCGCGGCGGCACGGACACCACTGCGGTGGCGTTGGCGGTAGCTCTGGGGGCGGATCTCTGCGAAATATATACCGATGTCGAGGGGGTCTACACCACCGACCCGCGCATCTGCCCCAACGCGCGCAAGCTCGACAGGGTTTCATACGACGAAATGTTAGAGATGGCGAGTCTTGGGGCCCGTGTGCTCCAGACCCGCTCGGTAGAGTTTAGCAAGAAGTACGATATTCCGGTCATGGTGAGGTCGTCCTTTACCGATAGCGCCGGCACACTCGTTTGCAAGGAGGACAGTGAAATGGAGAAGGTCGTAGTTTCTGGAATTACTTACAATAAGGGCGAGGCGAAGATCTCGGTCGTTCAGGTGACGGACTCTCCGGGTGTCGCAGCGCGGCTCTTTAAGCCCCTGACAAGCGCTGGAATAAATGTCGATATGATAGTGCAGAACATAGGGCACGACGGCACGACTGATATGACCTTTACGGTAAACAGGCCCGACTACGCAAGAGCGCTCAAGCTGGTAGAGGAGATGAAGGACTCGCTCGGCGCCAAGGGCGTTGAGGGAGACTCGTCCATAGCCAAGGTCTCTATAGTGGGCGCAGGTATGAAGAGCCACGCGGGAATAGCGTCCAAGACATTTGAGGTGCTGGCCGAAGAGGGCATAAATATACAGATGATCTCGACCTCGGAGATAAAGATATCGTG
>JADFVP010000117.1 GCA_015222595.1 Pseudomonadota bacterium | reverse complement strand
TGTTAAAGTGGAAGATGTAGACGAGATTGTAAAGAGCCATATCGAAGGCGGCGCTGTGGTGGAGCGGCTCCGTTACTTCACGATGGACGGCAGTTGAGATTGTTCAAATAATAGAGTGATGTCTATGAACGAAGATATAAATAGAGGTTATGAGAAGAGCTTATGAGTAGAGATAGAAAGAAGAATAGATACGCAAAGCACGTGCTCTGCAGGGCTGTTGCGGTGCTCCTTGTTACCGCTCTTTTCGTTACTGTCTGGGGGGGCGGAAATTCGGTAGCTGCAGGTTCCGGTGAAACCGGCGTGGCCGCAGAGGTTACGAAAAAGCGCGTAGCGGTACTGCCGTGGAAGGTGAACGGCCCCGGCGAGTTCGGCTTCCTGTCCGGCGCGGTCTCAGAGATGCTCTCTTCGAGGCTCGGCTCTGACGAGGGTATCGGAGTCGTCAGGTCAGACATAATGAAGGATGCGCTCAGCGGCTACGGCGCGGCTACCGACAGAGGACGTATAGCAACGGGGGTAGGCAAGAAGCTTGGACTCGACTACGTGCTCTACGGCTCTGTTACCCTTCTTGGCGAGTCCGTCAGCATGGACGCGAAACTGCTTGAGGTCAAGGGCGGTGCTGTTAGCTCGCACTACTCCACCGGGCGCGGCATAGACTCGGTGGTAGCTATGGCCGATACGGTTACGGGCTCTGTCAAGAGCAGTCTCTTCCCTTCGCTCGCTGTGGCTGTTTATACCGCTCCGACCGAGGTGGTTCCAACGGTCTTGAAAGGGGCTTCCGTTCCTCTCTTGCCTGGTATTGCCGCACCCCCTGTGGCAGTGCAGAGTGAGCCTGCTGTGTTCGGTGCGGTGTCCGGTCGTACCGCTCAGGTGAAGGGTGGGGAGAAGTTCTGGAAAGGGCCCTTTATGGATGGGCACTATGTCGGTATTGTATCGGCTGACCTCGACTCCGACGGCGTGAGCGAACTCTTTTTGCTCAAAGGGTCGAGCGTAACCGTTGCCGTAACTGACGGAGGCAGCTTTAAGGTCTTAAAGGAGATTGAGGCCGGCACGGACGTACAGTTTGTCGCAATAGACGCAGTTGATACCGATGGCGACGGAGTTGCCGAGGTTTATGTCTCCGGGGTGCGTGGTAAAAATGCGCAGAGCCTCGTAATAGAGCACAACGGAAGCGAGCACGCAGTGGCGCTAAAGGGTCTGCGTCGGCTCTTCAAGTCTGCCCTATACGATTCCAAGCTTGTGCTTTTAGGGCAGGGTTTCAGGGAGTCCGACGGTTTTTACGGCGACGTCAGGCTCTACGAGAAGGAGGGCGCAGGGCTCGTGGACAGGGGCCGTTTCGAGCCGGGCCTGCCAAGGGGGGTCGATATCTACAGGTTCGCGCTTCTGGGCCGCGATTCAAGCAGCGAAGCGCTCTCGATAGCGACACTAGACATCCGTGGCCGTCTGATAGTCTATGCCAAGTCGGGTGCAAAGGGCTGGCAGAAGGTCTGGAAGAGCCCGGAGTACTACGGCGGCACGCTCAACTATATAGAGGGCGAAGAGGACGACACCGGTACGACTCCGCCCGTAGTGCCTATTGAGAGCCGCTTCTTCTATGCGGACATAGACGGAGATGGAACCAGGGAGCTTGTGATAAAGACCGGAACGCCGGGCGGGCTTGGCCGGTATGCAGATGTTGTTAGGTCGTACACGGACGGAGCAGTTACGGGTATGGCGTGGGACGGGCATTTTCTGACGGAGCGCTGGCGGACCAAGAAGGTCTCTGGCCATGTGGCAGACTTTTTTGTAGAGCCAGGCGGAGACAAGAGCCTAACGGTCTGGATGCTTGTTGCCGAGGGCAGCGGCGCGCTCTTTGGAAAACCAAAAAGTTATGTACTTTCATATCAGTTAGCATTATAATGCCAAATTGCAGTACCTTTCCTGAACATGGCGGTGTAGCTCAGGTGGCCAGAGCAGGGGTCTCATAAGCCCCTTGTCGGTGGTTCGAGTCCACCCACCGTCACCATTTATCCTCTTGTAACTCAATCAGTTACGACACTCAACAAATCCAGATTTCTGTCTGTATTCAAATAAAACATAATCTGAATCGGTTTTTGATGAGCAGGCCAAAGATTATTGGGGCTGTGCATGGAAGCTTTACAGTGGGGTAGTGCATTTAGGTCTTTTGGTTAATGACAGAGGCCCGATTGTTTGGTAATCTACATGCTGTATATTATCCCTGCTCCTTCCCCACTCAGGACGATCATTAATGACAGGACAGCTCCAGATTCAATGCCTTTTTTAAAATCCCTAAACAAACTTCAGCTCAAAGCGGCCACCCACACCGAGGGGCCTCTTCTCGTGCTCGCAGGCGCGGGTAGCGGTAAAACTCGCGTGCTGACCTCGCGCATAGCCAACCTTGTTGTAAACGCAGGGGTGCCTCCAGCGGAAATACTCGCCGTGACCTTTACTAACAAGGCCGCTGCCGAGATAAAGGAGCGGCTCAAGAGGCTCATCGGCGCACGTGCCGAGGAGCTGTGGACCGGCACCTTTCACACCATCGGGCTAAATATCCTTAGGGCAGAGAACGAACTGGCCGGGCACAAAAAAGGGCTTACGATATACGATGAAGAGGAGCAGGCTCTGCTTATAAGGCTCGTCATGTCCGAGCTCGGAATAAGCGAGAAGAAGGCACCGTACAAAGCGGTTCAGTTCGAGATTAATATGGCCAGGAATGAAAACCTGACCCCTTCTGAGTACGCGCAAAAGTCTAAAAGCATCCTGTCCGGGGAGGTTTATGCCGTGTTCCGAGCTTATGAGAAAAAGCTTGAAGAAGCCGGCGCTGTTGACTTCGGCAGCCTGATTTGCGCTCCCATACAACTTCTCTCCAAAGATCCAGCCGCGCTTGAGAGGTACGCCAGCAGGTTTAGGCACATACTTGTGGATGAGTATCAGGACACCAACTCTTCTCAGTACCGGCTAACACGAATGCTCGCCTCAAAGCACAGGAACCTCTGCGTTGTCGGAGACCCGGACCAGTCGATATACGGGTGGAGAGGGGCCGACGTAAAGAACATACTCGGTTTTCAGGAGGATTACCCCGATGCTAAGTTCATAAAGCTCGAAGAGAACTACCGCTCTATGAAAAATATCCTGAGCGCAGCTAACTCGGTAATATCGAACAACGAGCAGCGGCTCGACAAGACCCTTTGGACTAAGAACCCGGACGGCAAGGCGCCGCTTTACGAAGAGTGCCTGAACGAGGAGCGTGAGGCGGCTTTTGTTGTGAGCAGAATAAAAAAATGTCTGGTGGAGGCACCGGGGCTGAAACTTAAAGACTTCGTCATACTCTACAGAACCAACACCCAGAGCAGGCCGATTGAGGAGATGTTTTTTGAAGAGAGCATTCCTTACGCTGTGGTTGGGGGCTTTAAGTTCTACGATAGGAGAGAGATAAAGGACGCGCTGGCTTACTTGAAGGCTCTGGTAAACCCAGACGATTCCCTCAACTTCCTGCGTATAGTAAATGTTCCGCCGCGAGGCATTGGCAGGGCT
The DNA here is from genome assembly GCA_015222595.1 of Pseudomonadota bacterium. GTDB lineage: Bacteria > Desulfobacterota > GWC2-55-46 > GWC2-55-46 > JADFVP01 > JADFVP01. Next base: position 836 of record JADFVP010000117.1, on the reverse strand, counting down.
ACGCTCGACAAGGTTCACTCGCTCAGCAAAAACAAGGGGCTGTCGCTCTACGAGGCGTTCAAAGAGGCCGCGTCGAACACGAACTTTGGAAATTCAGGGCTTAGGGATTTTATAGGAATATTTGAGAACCTGCGCCGTGAGGCTCTTGAACGGAGCCCAGCAGATATTGCAGAGAGGGTCTTTGACCTTACCGGCTACATGGACTTCTGGTCGAGCAAGAATACAGAGGACGCACTTACAAGGGCCAAGAACCTTGACGGGCTTGTTGAATCGATAAAAAAGTACGAGACAAGGTATCCGAAGGCAGGAATTGCCGACTACCTAAGTCTTGTCGCCCTTATGAGTGATGCGGACGACTATAAAGAGAACGACGACTGCATAACCCTCATGACCATACACGCGGCAAAGGGGCTTGAATTTCCGGTGGTCTTTATGGTGGGCATGGAAGAGGGACTCTTTCCTCATGAACGCTCCATCGACGACGAGGAGGGCGTAGAAGAGGAACGTCGGCTCTGTTATGTAGGCATGACACGTGCCAAGAGGCGACTGTTCATGAGCTCAGTCAAAGCACGAAGTACCGGTAAAGAAGTGCGCAGACGGGTTCCTTCTCGCTTTATCGGCGAGATAGACTCGACATTCCTCTCCATAAGAACACCTAAGCCACCGGCTCCTGCCGAACAGAGCATTGAGGCCATAAGGAAGCTGCTATTAACCTGAGCCCCACTAAGCTCATGATTAATTCAAAACTTCTTTTTGAAGTCCGCACTCGTTAGGCATCCGTTCTGTTGTAAGTAGACAGGGATCCAACTAAGTATTAAAATACCTCTGATAAGACA